>NZ_JBRUDG010000005.1:0-79853 GCF_053203725.1 Streptococcus porcorum
AATTTTAGTTATCTGTTTAAAAAGTCATAAGATTAGTCACTGGTAGGAATTAATCTAACGTATTTATTTATCTGCGTAATCACTGTTTTTAGTCTGTTTCAAAACAGTAGATGTTTTATCTACATTAACGCATTTTGAATACCAACATGACGAATCCCTCCTTCTTAATTACAAATTTTTAGCATCTAATTTAACTTCAATTCCTATTATACAAAATTTTAAGATAATGCACTATCAACACACTCTTAAGTTTGCTTCTAAGTCTTATATTTGCCAAAATTCGCTTTTAAATAAGCAAATTCGTTCTCTGTAATAAATGGTGTATCTGTTCTTGGATAACTCAATAATTTTGCTTCATACAGTCCTTGCATAGCTTTTAAAGTTTGGCTCGCTGTCGCTTTATAAAGCTGATTGACTTTTGATTGCAAACTACTTAAAGAAAACAAACTCGGACTATTCGTTTTCTTCTCTTTGGTTTGAACATCAGCAATTATCCCCTCTTGATTGCCTATTTTAGCTTGTTTAGAAGAAACAAAAGCTAAAAGCTCCTCTTGGGTTTTAAAACGCTGTGTGGGGCTTAGAACGCCCTTAAATGACCCTTGGTTTACTTTTATACTAGCTTCCACCTCGAAAAAAGGTTCTTTTTTAAAATTCTCTATGGCTTCCTGGCGCTGAAAAATAAGGTATAAGGTGGGCGTTTGAACACGTCCTAGTGAAAATGTACCTTGTACGCCCTTCTGTTGTAGATTTAACGTATACAAAGGGCTTGCGTTCATGCCGATCAACCAATCGGCAATTTGGCGTGTTTGCGCTTCTTGATAAAAGGGATAGTAATTCATTCCTGGTTGCAAATTTTGAAAACCGCTTCGGATTACATCTTTTTCTAAGCTATTGATCCATAGTCTTTTAAATGTTTTATCTTTTGAAAAGGCATTTGCTTTATGGATAATCGACCAGGCGATATTTTCACCTTCTCTGTCGCTATCTGTTGCAACAATAATTGTATTTGCCTTTTTGAGAAGTTCTGCAACAATTTCGGATAATCTAACTTAATATTTCCATTTCTAACCATACTAATTTCTCTTCAATTTTCCACTAGAAGTTGTTTCGATAGACTCAACAAATTTTATTGAATCAGGTAAATAATATTTACCTAAGCTTTTTAATATCTGTCCTATTATTCTATTTTTATCTTTAATTTCAGAAATAACTTCTAATATATAATTTTCTCCGTAAATATTATCACTAATTTTTTCAACTTTACAAAGTTGAATATCTGGCAATTGAAGAATAATCTGTTCAATTTCAATAGGATTAATTTTTATACCTCCCTTATTAATTGACAAACTTTCACGGCCTGTTACAAATAAAAGTCCTTCCTCATTTTTATATCCTCTATCTCCTGTATATAACCATTCACCAGTGTATTTACTCGGGTAATATCCGCTCATAAAGCGATTTGTCTTTATCCAGATATCGCCATTACCATCATCATCTATATTTTTTACTTCAACTTCAACCCCCGGTAAAGTTGTACCAACAGAGTTAATATTTTTTAAATCACGTCCATAATGTAGACAACAAACTGCGGTTGTCTCTACCATACCATACGCATTTGCTATGTTTGCGTTTTTCAATTTATTTAATAAAAGGTTTGCACTATCCTTATTTATAATCTCTCCACCTACAATAATACATCTTAATTTTTTACACTCTTGGAGAGTATTTGTATATAAATTAACAAGTTTATTCATCGTAGTAGGTACCATAACCGTTATTGTTGCATCGTTTAGTTGAAGTTCCTTAAAAAATGTTTTATATGTAATCCTATCTTTAAAAATTACTCTTCCCCCTGAAAAAATTACTATCATCGCAGCCCAGAGAGATTGAATGAAAGCAATGTGGGAGGGGAGATACAACACATCATCACTAGATATTTCTAACTGTGCTATCATCAGGTTAATTAATTCTGTAAAAGCTAATTTATTAATCATTACCGGCTTAGGCACTCCTGTTGTACCTGATGAAAAAAACACTAAAGGAGTGTCCGAAATCTCTCTTTCATGATTATTATAAATATGTTTAAATTCACAAAATAGATACGTTTTTTTCTCACTTTTATATTGAAAGCTATTCAAAATCACAAATATCTCGTTTTGAACGTGGAGAGTCAGAGATATCTTGTATTCGACTCATCAATATTTTGGACAAATTACATGTTACTTTGGATGAGTTCCTTATTTTACACGATGAAGACTATACCAAAACTGAGTCTTTTGCCAACTTAGTACAGTATATCCGTAAACAATATTCATCACAAAACATCAATAATATACAATTTCTACTTTCGGATTCCTCAAATTACTCCTTAAATTCTTTTGAAAAAACAATGGTAACGTCCATTTTACACACAATGGATTCAAGTATTATTCCATCAGATGAAGAGTTGCTTCAACTGACAGACTATCTCTTCAAAGTTGAAAAATGGGGTTACTATGAGATTATTTTATTAGGTAACTGTGTACGCACAATTAACTACAACTCCTACTTCTTATTAACCAAAGAAATGTTAAATAATTACATTTACTCATCTCTGAATAAAACCAATAAGCGTATTGTCACTCAGCTTGCTATCAATTGTTTTATTCTTAGTATCGATAAGGAAGAATATTCAAATTGCTCCTATTTAATTGATAAGATAAAGGAGTTGCTAGATAACGAATTAAACTTTTATGAACAGACAGTTTTCCTCTATGCCACGGGTTACTTTGAATTTAAGCAACAATCAGGTACTGGAATTGAAAAGATGAAACAAGCCATACAAGTTCTTGATATTTTAGGAGAAGACAAGTTAAAATTACACTATACTGACCATTTCTATAAACTAGTCAACAAAGAATAAGTGAAATCATTCTTTACCTTTTAACGTTTTACCAATCAAGGGAGTCTCAATAAAAAACAATCACTTTAACAGCTATTCACTTATACTATTAGACAAGAAAAAAGCCTTGGAAACAGCTCATTCCAAGGCTTTCTTTGTATTCTATTGTATCAATTTCCTTATTCCGATTTCACTCGCAATCACTTTTATCTCCATAAGACCTCCTCTCTCACCACTGATAACTATAGTATATAATGATTTTAAATCGCTTTCTTACTTTATTCTATGTTATAATAATACTATCCTATGAAACCTATTTAAAAGAGTCCACCTTATCAGAAGAAAGGTCAGAAGCAGATTCTGACTTGAGACGAAGTATGGAAGATAGTCTTTTGAATTTAGAAGAAAAAACCAATAGTCAAATGAGAGGGTTTAATAATATCCTGTGTTCAGATTCCTTACATCAACCTAGAAGATCTCAACAGCTATTCCTGCTATACACCAGCTGATGATGTACAGTAACAAAGCTTAAAGGGATGAGTTTATTCGACTTAGCCATGCTCTACCTCACTAATCTGCCAGTGTTCGTACACGAGCTATTAATCCTGAGCAATGTTATCTACCAAGCCAATTGAAGTACTTTGGAAGTTATATGACCAATCAAAGTCATTATACAAACAAGTCTTTTTAGTCTTCAATAAAACTAGATCTTATTCTGTCAGAAAATACTGTATCAAGACTTTCTAGCAACGGTACGGTATTTCTCAGAATTTCGTCAAAAAGCACTTCGTCAATAATTTGTACAGGACAGATTATTAACGAAGCGCTTTTAATTTCTTTCGAGACCATATACTTAGTATTACTTTGTAAAAACTATCAACTCATATGATATCTCTTAAATAGAGTTCCAAAAATTAGTGATAACAAAGTGATAGATACTCCAATAATCAAAAGATTAAAGGTATTGTTTGGATCTAGAGTAACTGAGAAAAATCCAGTCCCAATTGGCATAAAAAGTATCGCTACCGTAAAGATAATTCCAAAGACTCTACCAAGAAACTCATTATCTACATCTCTTTGAACAATAGAGAAAAATTGGATATTAAAAATAGATAGAAATAAGCTAAACAGTGCTGGGGACAATGCTAGAGCGATAACATTGTGGAATATAGAATAGAGCGGAGTAGATAGCATTAACATCATACCTGAACATGCCAATAGGATTATTAAACGTTTACTTGATAATGATTTATTGACAATACCACTTAACATTGCTCCGATAAATCCACCAATCGCCTCTGCTGTTAGAAATGTTCCATAAAGTCCAGCTGAAATTTCTCCAAACATTTGACTACTATAGGGTAACAATAAATTATAGCCTGCTAGGAAAAAATTTACAAGTGCAGAAAGAACAATAATAATAAAGATTGGCTTATGACTATAAACATACTTGAATCCTATTTTTAAGTCATCAAAGACCCCACTTATTGTCATTTTCTCCTTTGTGACTACTTCTTCATTAATAGGCACAATAAAGAAAATCAATAATGCTGCAATTAGAAATGAAAATCCATCTAATAGTAACACACCATGTATCCCAAGTAGCTTATATAAGAAAATTGCCACCATAGGAATGGTTACTTTGATTACAGTACTCGTTGTTTCTAGCATTGAATTAAGTTGGGAGATACTATCCTTTTTTACAATTTCTTTCGTAAATGCTTTATAAGATGGACCAGAAAAAGCACTCATAAAAGCCAAAATAACATTGGTGATGACAATCGCATAAACCAGCCATCGTTCTTGGGATATGAACGAAAGAACGATACAAGCGACTCCGCATAAAATATTTGAAGAAATGATAATTTTTTTCCGCCTAAAACTATCTGCAATTACCCCACCAAACAAATTAAATAGAACACCTATCACACTTTCTAATGATTGGTAGATTGCGACCATAGATAAAGATGTTGGATTAAGACCAGCAAGAAAGGTATTATTAGCAAAATCAAACACGATATCTCCAATAAGTGATATTCCTTTACTACTAACTAAAAAAGTTATATTTCTTTTTTCAAATTTTTTCAATTTCTTCTCCATTGACTTATCAATTAAAATGTTTCAACCAAAGCTTAGCAATTTCTTGATTATCTATTTCCGACAATGAATTGATAGAGTTTGAACTACTAATCTTATTAGGTGACTTTGCAACTTTCTGCAATATAAACAAAATTGCAGCATGAACTAATAAGATATAGTTACCTAGTGCTGAATTCACTGCAAAATTCGTAGGTATCCCTTGATTTAAAACATAAAAATAGTTTTCTTCACTTCTATATTCAGTAAAATAATTATCCTTATTGCTTATGTCATACTCCCCATTAATATAATTTAAATCGAATTCATCGTCAGATGAAGTAGCTGTTACAACGAAAGAACCGTCCTTCAAGGATCTAAAATCTAGAATGTCCAAGCATTTTGAACCTGTGGCACAGAACACAATATCAATATTTGACAAATTTTTATCAATTAAAATTTCACAACCATCTTTTACAGCGGTGATAGATTTTATATAATTCTTTTCAATTATCTTTGGTTTAATTCCGAGTTCCCTCAATCTTGAACAAATGCCTGACCCAATATTACCATATCCTATACAAGCCACATTCATATATTGAATGAGTAAATTTTTTTGATGTAAAATATAATCTGCCCCAAATACTATATCTGCTCCAACAAGATAATCTTCATTTCTTTTTAGGGGATTTCTAGCAACTGAAAAAATAGGATACTTTACATTATTTAAAACTTCTTCATATTTTTTTATTCCATTTTCTGTATCTTCTACAATACATAAAATTGGAAGATTACTTTTTTGTGAAATATTTACAAAATAACCTCCGATATCTATCAGAATTGTATTATAGGAAATTTCACAAAATATTTCATTAAATGTCTCATCGCGTGATGCTACTTTTAGTTTAACACCAAATCCCTCCAACTCTCTCCAAACATCTAAATTAATTGAATTTGGTTTGGCACAAACTATTAAACGCTCACCAAATATCTTTCTCAGTGTTTTTATTAAAGGAATACTACTAGGTATGATATGTTGTACAGCAACGCAAGATAAATCTTCAAATGTAGATTTTGACACTACATTAGCCAGAAAAGTTTCCTGAGAATGGAGTTTGAACGTCTGAAGGTTCTCAATCTTTTTAGCGATGTTTTTATAGCCCTGCATATCTTTAAAACTCTCCCATTCAACCCATTCAAAAGAACTGGATTCAACTTCATCTAAAGTAACTGGGATGTCATCTTCTGAAAAAAACAAATATTGCAAATCATAGTGATAATGACTTTTTTCATTCTTAGATACATTTTCGGGTATTTTATGGATAGAAATATTAAAAGGAATCAATTCATTTAGCGGCTCATCACATTGATAAAAAAGATAGTTTGAATCAATTCCTGTTTCTTCCAGTAACTCTCTCTGCGCTGCTTGAAGCGGACTAGTATCAGTCTTTTCAATATGACCCCCAGGTTGTAAATATTTCCTAAGAATCCGATGATGCAACATCAGAATTTTTTTACTTTTCCTAGATAAAACAAATGCTGATGCCGTAAAATGCCCTACAAAATTCCTCCTATCAATTAGTTTTTCATTACTTTCGACTTTAAGTTGACTCAAAATCTGTGCCAAGTCATCCACTTCAATTGGATGATTTAATAAATATCCTTCAATAAGCTCTTGATAATTAATCATACCTCATCTACTCCTTATCTTTATTTAATAATATCAAAACCATTTTCACTTTCTACTACACATACATTTTCATCATCAATTTCATACTTTGTATGTTTAAATAAATCTGAGGTGACCACAAAATAAGTTTCTTCTCCACGACTAATAATATTAATAAAGTTTTTTTCAAATTCATTTTCAATTATATCTCTTATAATACTATTAATATTCATTACTTCCCCAATGTAATTTATAGAAATCGATAGATAGTTTAGTCGTCTCCGTATTAATTTTCCCAAATCATCATTCCTTCTAAATGCAATTTCATTAAAATCAATACCTTTTGAATACATTTCTAATATACACTCAAAATCATTCTTAAAATCCTGATAACTATAGAATCGACCTACTTTAAAAGGAATCTTTTTATGAATGTCCCCTATCAAACTTTCAGAATCAAAGTTTTCAAGATTTCTAAAATTATATGACATACCTCCATGAATAGTATCTATATGGTAATCTGACAACAAACATTTACATATCAAATACACTGTATATAGGTATATATCTTCTTTAGAAGAATAATTTTTAATTGAGCCTTTAAAAATTTTCATATCCCTTTTTAACTTAGATAAATTAATAATACTATTTTCTGATGGAAGAATATCTAGATCACTTGGTGATAAATCGTTCTTAGACATTCTTTCTTTAAATCCCTCGTATTCTATTAGGGAGCTTTGTTCTATATAAATATCTCTATTATTATATTTTTGATTAATCAATTTTTCCAGTTTATTAATAGAAGATGCATCTATTGAATGATATGGAAAATAGAATCTTATAACCTTAAATTTTGTTGAGATAATAATAATGGGAATTCTTATGATATCTAAAGAATTTAAGATATTTTGTAACTCTGATTGAGATGGTAGATTTTTTAGTTTTATAACTTTAGGTTCTGATAAGCATTCAAAAACTCTAAATTCTAAACTATTATCCATTTTTTGCATCGCCATTCTAAAAATATCTATGTTATTACTAATCTCTTCAATTATCTGTTCTATTTTTTCTATCTCTATAATTGCCAATGATTTTAATTTTAAATCAAAATAAGTTATTCGAAACTGCTTATTTTGATACAACCTTATTTGAGTTGGCGTAGGTAATATCTTATATCCTCTTTCGGTAGTATGTTGAATTTGTAAATAAACTTTCAGTCTATATTTTTCTTCATCATCTAGCCCTATATTTTCTAAACCGACATTAGATATATTATTATTTTTTATATAATTACAAATTGAATTAATATTCTTTAGCTCATAGAAGCTAGTCTCTTCTATCTCTATATTAAATACTTCTTCAATCTCCAAAAAAAAGCGAACTAAATCTAATGAATCTAGGTCGTTAATATCTATAACCTTAAATTGAGATAAGATATTCAATACAGACTGTTCGATGTTATCTTTAGCTACAATGTTTTCTTTAAAGTAATATTCATTTAATAATTTATTTACATCAAGTTTTCGATTTTGAGTAAAGTAATACCTCTCTACTTTCACAATAATAGGACTAATATATTTTGGCAAACTATTATATATTTCCTGATCAGCAGTAATTTTAGAAATATAAAAAATATATATTTTTTTATTATTAAATACCACTTTCGAAGAACTAATACCGTACAATTGATCAACAATAGATTTAACCTCATCAAGTTCAACTCTAATACCATTTACTTGAACTTGATTATCTGCTCTAGAACTAAAAACTAAATTTTCTCCTCTAAAATATACATAATCCCCCGTCCTATAAAACCTTTCACCATCAATTATTGAAAATTTTTCATAATCTAAACTTGGTTGTAGTAAGTATCCTGCACTAACTCCTTTTCCACCGATTAATAATTCTGCTTGCTCACCCTCTCGAATTCTTTCACATGATGGAAATTTTATCTCTACCCCCGGTAACGGTTTACCAATAGGAACCACCGAATACTCTTGATTTTTAAGTTCATAATAAGTAGCATAAATCGTTGTTTCTGATGGACCATATAGATTAAAAACTCTACATCCATTGCTAATTATAGGAACTAGCTTATTAGCTAAAGAGCTGGGAAAAATTTCCCCAGCTAGACATAGTACTTGTAAACTTTCAAATACATCAGCACCATTAGTATCAACTATAGTTTCTGCAAAAGATGGAGATAAGGATAAATGTGAAATATTATTTTCTTTCAATATTTTTTCCATACCAAGAATACTACCTACTCCTGATTCATAACAAACTAAAGTACCACCAGTAAAAATCGGACAAAATATCTCTGTCAATGACACATCAAAAGTGTAGGGTGTAGTAAATAAAAAATAAGATTCTTTTCTAAAATCGACAATATTATAAAACTCTTCCAATAACCAGCAAATATTCTCTCCTGTTAAAAATACTTTTTTAGGGATACCTGTAGTTCCGGATGTACAAATAATATACGATATCGGATTCTCACTTATTTTTTCAATCTTAGTATATTTGCTATATTCACTGTATTCTGGGACATTTATAATATTAACAGATAAATTTAAATTAAAGACCTTATCACAAATAATAGTATCAAACTCAATTTCATTAATACGCTCTATAGACTTGTCAAGCGATAAACTATTAGTTATCGGCAAAGGAATCTTGCCTGCCTTTAAAATTCCTAATATGACAGGGAGAACATATTCCGAATGCACTAAGTAGAACGGAACAATATCATCATGACTAAAAGATAGTAATTTTTTAGCAAAAAAATTTGACATACATTCAATATCCATAAATGAATAGTTATAATTTTTTGTTATTATTATTTCCTTTTCAGGAAACTCTAGTAATTTTTCTTTAAATTTTTTCAATACTGACATTTTTAAATCCTCCAACAAAATATTTATCTCTCAAAGTATAAGTACTTATTATATCATCGACTAATCAAAGATTAGCTTACTATATTATCCTCCAGAAATAATGATAATATCCATAATCAACAACATGACTGGGATGAGTTTTGATAATTTTTTCATATTATGGCTCCTTTTATTTTTATTTATTGTATAATAAATAAAAATACTGCTATATTTCGTTGGGAAAGTGGGAAAATATGAAATCAAAGCTTGGGAATACGCTTAGAAAAGTGCGTCAAGGAAAGCGAGTCAGCTTATCCTCTTTAGAGGATGAAAATCTCTCTAAATCACAAATCTCTCGATTTGAACGTGGAGAATCAGAAATATCTTGTATTCGACTGATCAATATTTTAGATAAGTTACATATTACTTTGGAGGAGTTTCTTACTTTATATAACAACGATCATACCAAAAGTACAACATTTGCTAGTTTAGTACAATATATTCGTAAACAGTACTCGTCGCAAAATATCAATAATATCATATCTGTACTTTCTGACTCTTCTCCTTATGATTTAAATCAATATGAGAAAACAATGGTGAAGTCCATCCTACATACTCTAGATTGCCATATCACCCCATCAGACGAAGAGATACTTCAGTTAACGGACTACCTCTTTAAGGTTGAAAAATGGGGCTATTACGAAATCATTTTATTAGCCAATTGCATCAGAACAATTCCATATACTTCTTGTTTTTTGCTCACTAAAGAAATGTTGAAAAATTATATCTACTCATCATTAAATAAAACAAACAAAAAACTTGTCACTCAATTGGCAATTAATTGTTTAATTGTCAGTATTGATAAAGGTGAGTTTCATCATTGTACCTTTCTTATTAGAGAAATAAAAAAATTACTAGATAATGAACTAAACTATTATGAACAAACTGTCTTTTTATATGCGTTGGGGTATTTTGAGTTCAAAAAAGATCCATCTAATGGTACCGAAAAAATGAAACAAGCCATTCAGGTATTTGAAATATTAGGCGAGGAGCATATCAAAGCGCATTATACTGACCATTTGTCTAAGTGTAAGCAAGCTAATAATCATTCATCAAATTAAATAATAATCCTGCATTCTCTTGACATAGAAGAAAAGAAAGATTCCCCCTATCAATTCTATGTTATAATAATACTATCCTATGATAGACGAGGTTTCTATGAAAGATTTTTTATCTGATGAGCAATTCCAACATAAAATTAGCTACCCTAATCCTCTATTAGCATATACCTTTTACCATACAAAAGTGGAAAATGGGCGACCAGATGTACTATTTCATTGGCATAATGAGCTAGAAATCAATTATGTTCACACAGGTAGTGCTAGGTATCATATTGACTATGATTATTTTGATAGTCAGGAAGGGGATATCATTTTCATCAGACCTAATGCTCCACATTCCATTCATCCCATTGAGGATAAACATCACCAAACAGACTCTTTTCTTTTTCACTTAGATATGATAGGGTATTCCATTTTAGATAAGGCAAGTTTACTTTACCTTCAACCTCTTCAAAATAGCACCTTTAAGTTTGTCCCACGTCTATCCAAAGACCAAGAGGGATACGATCAGATCAAAGCTGTGCTATTTGACATATTTGAACTGGTGAAAACCGAACCCCCTTACTTTGAATTGCCACTAAAAGCTAAGCTAAATGAACTACTATACCTTCTTTATCGCCATCATTATATTGTCAAAAAAACTTCTGATGATCTCTATCGGAAAAATGAAAAAATCCGTGATTTAATTGACTACATTCACCATCATTATAGGGAGAATCTTAGCATTGACTTTTTAGCCAATTATATGGGGTATAGCAAGACACATTTTATGACCGTCTTTAAACAACACACTGGCACCTCTTGTACAGATTTTATTATCCAAGTTCGCTTAAAAGAAGCTAGTGATCTTTTACTCAACTCTATCAAACCCATTTTAGAAATTGCAACTGAAGTTGGCTTTAATAATCTTTCAAATTTTAATCGCCAATTTAAAGCCTACTATTTCTTGACACCAAGCCAATATCGAAAACAATTTAAAAACAAAAAATAAAGACGCTAGGAACACCTAACGTCTTTTTATCTTACTGGGGTAGCTGGATTCGAACCAACGCATGAGGGAGTCAAAGTCCCTTGCCTTACCGCTTGGCTATACCCCAATCACAACAAATAATATTTTAGTATAACTTTTTACACTTGTCAATATATTTTATGAAAAAAGTAGAAAACATATTGATAAGTTTTTTTCATCGATAAACTTCTTTTTGACATAAATACGCATAATGTGTATAATAGAAATCGTAAGGAGGTTAGGTATACTATGCCACTTACAGGGAAAGAATTGGCAAAACTTGCCAAGGAAAATGGATGGTATGAAATCCGCGTTAAAGGAAGTCATCACCATTTCAGAAAGGATGGTATTTCTAAGATAGTCACTATTCCAATCCATGGAAACAAGGATTTAGCAAATGGACTAGAGAAGAAACTCCTTAAGGATTTAGGGCTATGCTAGTTCTAAATCTTTCCTTTTTTATTATTTGGAGGTACATATGTTAAAATCATATCCCGCTATTTTTCACAAAGAGCTTGATGGTTACTGGGTTGAGTTTCCAGAGTTTGGTGGTGGTACTGAAGGTGATACACTCGAAGAAGCTATGAAAAACGCCCATGAAATGTTAGAAGGGATTTTGGCTTCTTATATCGACGAGGATATCCCCTTACCAAATCCTACCGATATAGAAAAGTTAAAGGTTCTTGATGGGTTTGCTACTCTTATCCAAGTTGACCCCACTCCCTTTTTAAAAAACAGCAAAACTGTCCGCAAAAATGTTACCGTTCCAGAATGGCTCGTCCGTCTTGCAGACCGTGAAAAAATCAACTACTCAGAAGTTTTGACACAAGCACTTGAACATAAACTACAAATATAAAATTTGAGCAAACCAAAACCTACTGTAAGAGTTTTTACTGTAATACAAGTAGTTCGAAGCTCATAGATAGAAATAATTAAAAGTAAATAGTTCAGGAGGGGATAAAAATGTTATAATGGATTTCTTGAAATAAGAGATTAATGATTGAAGTATATAATGTTAGGAGATTTGGTATGGAATATATTTTTTTATTAGGTTTTATTGGTGTTATCGTTGCAACCACTTTATTCATTGTTTTTCTAGTTCAAAAACCTAGAAATAAAAAGAAAATATGGTCTAGTGTTGGTGCAATGATAACTCTACTTTTCGTGATGCTCATTGGATTGAATGATACAAATCCAGATACTGAAACAGAAACCACTAGCGAAACAACATATTTATCTAGCGAAGAAACTAAAGATTACTCTGATGAGGACACTACATACGAAGAAAGTAGCTCTTCAAGCAGTTCATATTCTTCAAGTAGCTCTAGTTCGTCTTCCTCACCTTCAACATCAACAAGTAGTTCTCAACCTTTTGATCCAAACAGTTATCAAACTGTAGATTTTAACACTTGGAATCATGACGATGTAAAAATTTCTGAAAAAATACAATTGACAGGAACCGTTGTTCAAAATACTGAAAGTGACGGAGACCATATTTTACGAGTAGCTATTAATGGAGACTATGATCAAATTATTTTAGCCCAAATTTACTCTTCAACTTATAATGATGTTATAGCTGAGGATGATACAGTCACTCTCTACGGATTTAACATGGGACTGACTAGTTACGAAACTGTCTTTGGGGCAACAAAAACTCTCCCAGCTTTATTAGTTAATGAATATGATGTAAGCTATTAACATAAACCTTACTATCAAAAGTATACTTTCTATACAATTAAAAAACAAAAAACCTACTAAACTAGCTTTAAAAGCTAAATACAGTAGGTTTTTATTTGTATTTATTTTACAACCGTCAAAAGATAATCTCCAACATCAATACGGCTTTCTTGGGTAGTCAAGATATCTTTAAAGTCAGCTGAGTTAGTGATTACAATCGGTGCAATAACAGGAAGTCCTGCTTCTTTGATGGTATTAACATCAAATTCAAGAAGTTTTTGTCCTGCTTGAACAGTATTACCTACCTCAACAAATGATTTGAAGCCTTTACCTGCAAGTGAGACGGTATCCATACCGACATGAATCAGCAATTCTAGACCATCTTCTGTTTTTAAACCGATAGCATGTTTGGTTGGGAAAAGAAGAGTAACTTCTGCATTAGCTGGTGCTACTACTATACCATCTGTTGGGTCAATCGCAATACCTGCTCCCATGGCACCTGAAGCAAATACTTCATCTGGCACATCAGCAAGTTTCACCACTTTACCAATCATAGGACTAGCTAAAATGTTAGATTGTAGTTCTTTGGCTTTTGGAATAACTGGTTCTTCTTTTTTAGTATCTGGATTTCCATAAAGTGTTGGAACAGGAACAAAGTATTGAATCAGAAAAGCAATTACAACTGCAGCAATAGAAGCCATAATAGCGACATACATACCAGACATATCCCCTGTTTTAGAGTTAACTAATGATGGATATAAGAAAACTCCCAGTGCTCCAACAGAATAACCAATAACATTTGCAAACATCATATAAGCCCCAATTAGCCCGCTGACTGCACAACTAATAATAAATGGTGTGCGCATTGGTAAAGTTACCCCATAAATTGCAGGCTCTGTTACCCCAAAAATAGAGGAGATAAAAGCAGGCATGGCAACTGATTTTACTTTTTGTTCTCTTGTCTTAAGCATAATAGCTAAAAGAACTCCTGTTTGCGTAAAGTTCGGTAAAAGTGCAGGTACTAAGATAGAAGATTGTCCCTTAGTTGCTGTATCTAAGATAGCAAGCGGAACAATAGCCCAGTGTAAACCAAACATAACCATAACTTGCCACATAGCACCTAGAACTAAACCATATAAAATCGGACTAAAGTTCATAATAGCTTGGAAGAAACTACTAAGACCATCAGAGGCCAAGTTAGCAACTGGACCAACCACCAAGAAGGTTAAAGGAACTGAAATCAACAAGGTTACAAATGGAACCACAAAAAGTTTAACAACATCTGGTATTACTTTACGAACCGCTTTTTCAATATGAGAAGCCACCCAAATCGCCAAGATAGCGGGCATCACAGTAGAGAGATAGCCACCTGTCGGAAGCGTAAATGGAATACCAAAAACATGATTGAGGTTAGCTTTACTCAAGACATCAACTGAACTTGATAAGGTTGGATAAACTAAAGCTGCACCAATGGCAAGGGCTGTAAATTCATTGAGCTTGAATTTACGTGCCGCAGTGAGCGAAATCATCAAAGGTAGATATTGGAAAAAACCATCTCCTGCTGCATTTAAAATCACATAAAGCGCGTTGTTATCAGCACTCAATCCTTGAGCCCCCATAATAGCAACAATTCCCTTGATAATACCAGCAGCAGCCAAAGGACCTAAGAAGGGTTGGAAGATACCAGAGACTAAGTCAACAAAGCGGTCAAAAAGATTTCCTTTTTCTGCTTGATTATCAACAGCATCAACCTCACCTACTCCTGATACACCTTGCGCTAGGACAGCTGCATAAACATCTGGGACGTGGTTACCAATCACCACCTGGTATTGTCCACCAGCCTTAACAACTGTTACCACACCTTCTCTTTGTTTAAGATAGTCTGTGTCTGCCTTCGCCTCATCTTTTAGACGAAAACGCAAGCGTGTCACACAATGCCGTAAATCGACAACATTTTCTTTGCCACCCACGTGAGCGACAATATCTTTTGCAAGTTCTGAATAATCCTTTGCCATATCTGGCTCCTTTCTTTTCTGGAAAAACAGAAAAACCTAAATATATACCAAACGTCTCTCTTTCACATGACAAAAAGAGATAATGTTTCGTATATATTTAGGTTTTGCCTGCCTACCAGTAACAATCCTTTACTACGCTATTTATTATAACATAATTCAGAGAAATTGCAAGCGTTTTCTTTTCAAAAATTTACTTTTTTTCTAAACGTTGTAGATGAATGGTCAGATACACCTGCTCATCTTTGCTCATCTTAAAATCATAAGCTTGCTCAACAAAAACCTTTATTCGCTGACTACACGCAAATGCTTCTGGATAATTATGTTGCACCTGTTCGTACAAAAACTCATCATTTTGACCTTCTTCCATGTTGGACAAAACCCTTTGAGCAAAATAGTTTAAATGGGTCACAAAACGATGATAAGACACTGAGTTTTCATCAGCGATTTGTCCATAATACAAGCGAACAATATCCAATAATTGTTGGACTAATTTTGTCAGTCCTTTATGACTAGAAAATTGATCTGCATTTTTTTGAGCATTCACAAAATGTAGAGCAATTGAAGCCGCCTCATCTTCAGGAACATCCAGTTGAAATTTGGCCTTTATTAAATCTAAAGCTTCAAGCCCCAATTGATATTCTTTCAGATAAAATTTTCTTACTTCCCAAGTCAAGGGATTTTGAAGCACCAGTCCTTCTTTCAGACGCGCCAAAGCATAGTGAAGGTGATCACCTAAAGCAATATAAAGAGACAAATCAAATTTTTCATTTAGTACTTCTTCTGCACGGGTAATTAAGCCCTGAATCAATTCCATCTCATCTGCCGATAGCGCTAAACTGGCTAAATCAAGCTGACCCTGTGAGGAATCTTTTTCTAGAACAAAACGCTTTTCAATCTGTTCATGATCAATCTCTTGGCCTACTTTCTTTTGAAAACCTAGCCCTTTTCCCATGACAATCAACTCTTTTCCAGTCTCATCACTAACTTGCACAATGTTATTGTTATAAACTTTAAGAATTTCCATCCTATTTCCACCCTTTCTTACTTCTATTATAAAAATTTTTTGGAAAAAATAATAGACTAAAAATAGGAAATAACCACTTTCATCTTAAAAAGACTGGAAAAATCCAGTCTCTAAACTTAGAATGATTTAAAAAGCTTAAATTGCCATCTTTTTATTGATAGATTTATTTTTTATAAGCATAGGTTAAATCTAAAGGCAAACCAGTAGTATGACGGACAACGCCTGTCAAGTCAGGATTTTGTAGGGCTTTTGATCCTCGGAAGAACAGAGGATTAAAGTTAGCTTCATCCATCAAGGCTTTTTCAGCTGCCTTATAGTTTTCGACGGCTTTTTCAGGATTTAAAGCATTTGTCGTAATGGCTTCCTGATAAGCTTGGTTGTAAGCGACATTATCAAATTGACCGCTATTGTAGTAAGCTCCTTTAGCAAAAATACCATAGAAAGTTGACCCCTCAGGGTAGTCTCCCATCCAAAGAGAGAAGATAATATCAAAGTTTTGTTTGCTAGCATCTTCTAAACGTTGCTTGAGAGGGACAAATTTTGTTTCAATCGTTAAGCCTGAAAAGGCTTTTTCCCATGCTCCTTGTAGATAAGTCAAAGCTGATTTTGCAACAGCAGAATCTGAATCTGCTGTAATGGTCAAGCTAACCTTTGACTCACCAATCTCTTTCAATCCTTCTTCAAACAATTTTTTAGCTTCCGCTAAGTCATAAGTATAGCCTGGAGCAACTAGTTCTGACAAATCTTTTCCACCAACAGTTGCCAATCCATAAGGTGCCAAACCTGTTGCTGGACGAGAGCCAGTTGGAACAACTGTTTCTACAAAAGTTTCGCGATTAGTCGCTAAGTTCAAAGCTTGTCGAATTTTTTTATTAGCCAAAGCCTTGTTGGTGCCTGTTTGGTTATACTCAAGGTAGGCTGATGTTGCCTCTGGCACATCAACAAGGTTAGCGTCCTTGGCATTAGCTTTGTAAAGACTTGGTGTCGAAGAGATATTAGCAAAATCAAGCTGACCTTGCTTATATTTTTGAACAGCAGTCTCAGGTTTTTTAATCACTTCCAAATTAACGGTTTCTGTTTTCACCTGATCAGCATTCCAATAGTTTTTATTTTTGACAAACTTGAATTCGTTATTGGTACCATTCCACCCTTCAAACACATACGGGCCTGAATAAAGTTGGTGCTCAGAAGTTGTCCCGTATTTGTCCCCTTCTTTTTCCACAAAAGACTTTTTCTGTGGCAAGAAACTTGAAAAGGCAAGGAAATACTTCATTTGAGGCGTTGGGGAAGTTAAGGTAAAAATAACTTTATTGCCTTCAGCTTTAACTCCAAGTTGACTCAAATCTGTGATAGTCCCTTCGTTGATTTCCTTGGCGTTTTTGATATTAGATTCCACAGCTAGATAAGCAGATTGCGATGCTGTTTTAGGATCTAAGATACGTTGCCAAGAATAAACAAAGTCTTCTGCTGTGAGATCTGATCCGTCAGACCATTTTAAACCATCACGAAGTGTTGCAGTATAAGTTAGGCCATCTTCTGAAATATCTAGTTTTTCTGCCAAGTCAGGCACGAGCTCACCTTTATCGTCAACACGTAGCAAGTTGCTACCTGTGTTACCCAAAATTGTCCCAACAATTGTATCGGTTTGTTTTGAAATGTCTAAAGTAGTGACCTCAGATGTTAGAGCAACGTTAAGCGCCTTATCATCACTTGTCTGACTGTTTCCACAAGCCGCTAAGGTCATAACTGTTACAGTTGTCAATAGTCCTAAACTAACTTTTTTTAGGTTTGGTTTTAACCCCATCATAAGCTCCTTTTTGCATAAAATATACATCATTATACTATTTTTATTGATTTTTTTCAAGCTTCTGCTCTTAATAACTGAAAATATGGGATTTTAAAAACCTCCTTGTTGGAATAATTATTCACCCAAGGAGGTTTTTATTTATTTTCTATACATTTTAAACTGTAAAAAGAGATCGTTATAAATGCCTAACCATTTCTGTCCTAAGTTATCATAAACTTCCAAACGTTCAATCACATCTTGGCTAGGATAAAATGCTGGGTCATCTTTTACCTCTTTTGGCAACAGATCTTTAGCTAGCTTATTAGGGGTAGCATAGCCGATATATTCTGCATTTTGCGCCGCATTTTCTGGCTCTAGCATAAAGTTTATGAAAGCATAAGCTTCTTTTTGATGCTTAACTGTTTTTGGAATCACGATATTATCAAACCAGAGGTTAGACCCTTCACTTGGCACGACGTAATGAAGGTGTTCATTGGCATCTAACATCTCACTGGCTTCGCCTGAGAAGGTAACTCCGATAGCGGCATCTTCATTGATGAGATAGCCCTTCATCTCATCACCAACGATTGCCTTGATATTAGGGGTCAAGCTATTCAGTTTTTGCTCAATAGCTTTTAGTTCAGACATTTTCTTAGTGTTTAAACTATAACCTAGGGTATTGGCGCCAAATCCTAAAACTTCCCTTGCACCATCGACTAGCATGATATTATCTCTATACTCTTCGCGCCAAAGGTCTTCCCAATGTTTCGGCGCTGTTTGAACCATCTGATCATTATAAACAATACCAACAGTTCCCCAAAAGTAAGGAATGGAGTAGTCGTTATTCGGATCAAAACTTTTATTTAAAAAAGAAGGATCAATATTCTCTAGTCCCTTGATTTGACCTTTATCAAGCTTAACTAGGAGATTTTCCTTAATCATCTTATCAATAGTATAATCACTAGGGATAGCGATATCATAAGTCGTCCCACCTTGCTTCACTTTGGTGTACATAGCTTCGTTTGAATCAAAAGTCTCATACTCCACCTTTATCCCTGTTTCCTTAGTAAATTTTGTCAGAAGTTCTGGATCGATATAATCTCCCCAGTTATAAATCACTAATTTATTACTATCTGACTGATTACCTGATTTCAAGTTCATATAGGAAGAAGTGAGCGATAATAAAACAATAATGGCAACAATCCCTGCTAAAAAAGAATATAATCTACGCATCTATCTTCTCCTCTTTTTCTCTTGAAATAAAATAGTATCCAATCACAAGCAAAATACTAAAGAAGAAAACTAAGGTAGAGATAGCATTGATTTCTAAAGAGATACCTTGTCTAGCTCGTGAGTAAATTTCAACCGATAAGGTTGAAAACCCATTTCCTGTTACAAAAAAGGTGACAGCAAAATCATCCAATGAATAAGTAAAAGCCATAAAATACCCTGCAATAATCCCTGGGGTCAAGTAAGGCAACATCACTTCTTTTAACATCTGATAAGGAGTTGCTCCAAGATCATAAGCAGCATGAACCATATCTTGATTCATCTCTTTTAAACGAGGCAAGACCATCAAAACAACAATTGGAATCGAAAAGGCAATATGACTGAACAAGACCGATGTCATTCCAAGTTTAAATCCAATTTGAGTAAATAAAATCAGAAATGCCGCACCAATCATAACATCTGGTGCAACTAGTAAAATATTGTTAAGTGACAACAAGCGATTCTGTGTTTTTAACTTGGTTTGATGCAGATAAATTGCCCCAAAAGTTCCAATAACCGTCGCCAACAAGGAGCTGAGAAAAGCTAATAGAAAGGTTTCCACTAAAATCAACATCAAACGACTATCACCAAACATCGTTTGATAATGCTCAAGAGTCGGCTTGGTGAAACCATTCATATCTCCTCCAGCATTAAAGGAGTAAAAGATAAGGTAGGCAATAGGAGCGTACAATATGATAAACACCAATGCCAGATAAATTTTTTCAAACTTCTTCATTGACGTCTCTCCTTTGTTACCCACATAATCATCAGCATTGCTAGAATCAAAATAACACCGATGGTTGATCCCATACCCCAATTTTGCGTAGTCAAAAAGTGTTGCTCAATAGCCGTTCCAAGCGTAATGACTCGGTTACCGCCAATCAAACGTGTCAACATAAATAGACTAAGACTTGGGATAAAAACGGATTGCACCCCCGAACGAACACCATTCAAAGATAAAGGAAAAATAACCTTAGAAAACGTTTGCCATTCTGTTGCCCCTAAATCTCGACTAGCATTAATAACATTTTTGTCAATATCATCCAGTGCGTTAAAAATCGGCAAAATCATAAATGGTATTTCAATATAGCTGGCCACAAAAATAAAAGAAAAATCTGTGAATAAAATTTGTTGAGGACCTAAGCCCATAAAACCTAAAAAATGGTTAATCGCACCATGTTGACCAAAAATCCCCATAAAAGCATAGGCTTTTAGCAAAAGATTGACCCACGTTGGCAAAATAACCAACATTAGCCATAATTGTTTGTGCTTAAGTCGCGTCAACACCAAGGCTGTAGGATAGGAAATTAATAAGGTAACCAGAGTAATGATACCTGCATATAAAATTGAGTTAAAACTCATTTTTAAATAGGTTCCATTAGCAAAGAATGTCTGGTAGTTCCCTAGAGTAAAATGACCTTCAATATCAAAAAATGAGTTATAAACAATCATTAATACAGGAGAGAGGACAAAAAGGAAAACCCATAAAAAGTAAGGAAGAGAAAAAAAGTTAGCTGTTTTCTTCATTTCTCTCCTCCTCAATGGCATTGATCAAGCCATCTTCATGCTCTTCCATTTCAACATACTCTTCGATTCGAGCATCAAACTCTTCTTCTGTCTCATTTAGACGCATGATGTGAATATCTTCTGGAGTAAAATCAAGACCAATGACCTCACCTTCGATCGCCTTACGTGTAGAGTGAATCATCCATTCATTTCCCAGCTCATCATAAGCAATAATTTCATAATGCACGCCACGGAAAAGTTGGGTATCCACTTTAACTTGGAGTTTTCCTTCCTCTGGCAAGGTAATTTGCAAATCTTCTGGGCGGATGACAACTTCAACAGGTTCATTCGGACGCATCCCTCCATCGACTGCTTCAAACCGCTTACCATTAAACTCAACCAGATAGTCCTCTATCATTGTTGCCGGTAAGATATTTGACTCACCGATAAAGGTAGCCACAAAATGATTGATAGGCTCATCATAAATATCAACTGGAGTTCCTGACTGAACAATTTCCCCTTCATTCATTACAAAAATCCAATCACTCATTGCAAGAGCTTCCTCTTGATCGTGGGTAACAAAGACAAAGGTGATCCCCAAGCGTTGTTGCAACTCACGCAACTCGTATTGCATATCGGTGCGCAACTTTAGATCAAGCGCAGATAAGGGTTCGTCTAAAAGAACAACACGTGGTTGATTGATAATAGCTCGCGCAATGGCAACACGTTGACGTTGACCACCAGATAATTTCTGAATGGCACGTTTTTCATAACCATCTAGACGAACCATTTTTAGAGCTTCTTTAACACGATTTTCAATTTCTTTTTTGGCAACCTTTTTTAACTTTAAAGGAAAGGCTACATTTTCAAAAACCGTCATATGAGGGAAAAGTGCATAACTTTGGAAAACCGTATGCACATCTCTTTTATTGATAGGAATATCATTGATACGCTTACCATCTAGATAAACATCCCCGCTACTAGCATCTAATAAACCCGCAATAATGTTCAAGATAGTTGATTTTCCTGACCCCGATGCTCCAAGGAGGGTATAAAACTTCCCTTCTTCTAGCTCAAAATTGATGTCTTTTAAGACTACTGTACCGTTATCTTCAAATACCTTTGATACGTTTTTAAACGCAATGATTGGATTAGTCAATTCTCATAAAACCTCCATGACTTTTCTATTATGTTAATTTTTCACCGATAATGCGAACTTCTGGCTCTAAGGTCACACCTGAATGCTCCTTGACCTTTTTAATAACATCTGCAATTAAATTTTCATAGTCTGTTGCAGAACCATTGTCAACGTTCACCATAAAACCAGCATGTTTGGTACTCACTTCTACACCACCTACACGGTAACCTTTTAAGCCAGCTTCCATAATCAGCTGACCAGCAAAGTAGCCAGGCGGACGCTTAAAGACAGAACCACAACTTGGATACTCCAACGGTTGTTTTAGCTCCCTCAAATGATTTAAACGAGTCATCTCTTGTGAAATCGGAAGATAATGACCTGGTTTGAGACCAAATTTTGCAGAAATCACCACTTCACCTGTATCCTGTATAGCTGAACGGCGATAACCAAAACGCATCTCACGATTACTGATTGTTTTGATTTCTCCATCCTTAGTTAATACCTTAGCAGATAAGAGGATATGTGCGATTTCACCACCATAAGCGCCGGCATTCATGAAAACAGCACCACCAACACTACCTGGTATACCGCAAGCAAACTCAAAGCCTGTTAAACTATGGAATTTAGCAATTCGTGTGGTTTCTATCAAATTAGCACCTGCATCTGCTTCAATCACATAACCATTGACAGTTGTTGTGTTTAATTTATCAAACATAATAACAAAACCACGAATACCACCATCTCTCACAATAATATTGCTGGCATTTCCCAAAACCATCCAGGGAATTCCATGACGATTGGCAAACTTAACAATCCGTGATAATTCATAACCATTTTGAGGAAAGGCTAAAAAGTCTGCTGGACCACCAACTCGTGTGTAGGTATAATCTTTCAAAGGCTCATTGACACGAATATCAATGCCCACCAATTCTACATTCATTTTTTCTAACATATCAGATCTTTCTTTACACATACTTATCTATACTTTAAAAATTATTTCAAGACACAATAAAAGAGTTGAGCTTTTTCTCAACTCTTGCATTATATCAAATTTTTAGCTATTTGACGATAATCGTCAACAATATTTATTCAATCACCAACTGTACCAAATCTGAAATATCAACCTTTGCTAGCAAGTCTTTGATAGATTGATTTAAAACAGGATGGACAAAATCAGGTGCAATATCAGATAAGGGTTGTAAAACAAAAGCTCGTTCTTGAATATAAGGGTGAGGAATAACTAAGTTCTCTTCATTGATGACCTCTTGTCCAAAAAATAAGATGTCAATATCAATTGTTCTAGGTCCCCACTTCTCTTTTCGTTCACGTCCCAAATCTTGTTCAATCTGTTGACAATAGGTTAATAAATCTTGAGCTGATAGTGCCGTCTCAAGCTCACAGCAAAGGTTGATAAAGTCTGGTTGATCTTCTTTTCCCCATGCTGGTGTTTCATAAAACTCTGATAAACCGATTACCTTGCTCTCTGGGAGTGAGAGAAGACGTTCTAAGGTTTCAGATATAATACTAATACGTGCCCCTAGATTACTTCCTAGACTGAGATAGACTTTAGTCACGTCGTTTTCTCTCCAATTCTACTCCAACTGAGCTATAGTGCCCATTAATAGGAGGGTTTTCTTTTTTTACAGCTAATTTAATTTTTTTTACTGGTGGAAAGCTATCGAATATATCTTGACAGATAGCGCCTGCCAAGCGCTCAATCAATTGATACTTCTCTTCTTCGACCTGTTTTTTTATGGTCTCAAAAACCATGCCATAATGAACAGTATCTTCTAAATGATCAGATAAAGAAGCCGCTGTCAAATCAACAGACAAGGTACAGTCCACTACAAAAATTTGTCCTAAGACTTGTTCTTCAGAAAATGCACCGTGGTACCCATAAAAACGGCAATCCTTCAATCTAATTTTATCCATTATTTACCTCAATTGTCCTAAAATAGACACAATATTTTTATTTTCAGCGACATTATGTACTCGAACCATTTGACAACCTTTACTAATGGCATAAGCAGATAAAACAGCTGTGGCTTGATCTCTTTCCAAAGGCCTTGTCCCACCTCCAAGTAAAAAGTCCACAACACTTTTTCTCGATATACCAAATAAAACAGGATAACCTAGTGCGACAATTTTATCTAAACCTTTTAGAAGCTGGATATTTTGCTCTGCATTTTTTGGCAAACCAAAACCTGGATCAATCCAAATATGCTCTTTTCTAACTCCTGTCTCTAAGGCGATTGTTGCTCTTTTTTCCAAGAAAGATGCCACATCACTCACAACATTATCATAACGCTCTTCTTTTTGATGATGCATCAATATAATAGGAACATCAAATTCTGCTGCAAGAGATAACATCTCACCATCATACAATCCCGCCCAAACATCGTTAATAATATCAGCACCTGCTTCAAGAGCAGCTCTGGCCGTTGCTGTCTTATAAGTGTCTATACTAATCAAGCAATCAAAATTAGCTTTAATTGCTTTGATAATAGGAACAACACGCTTAATTTCTACTTCTTCTGAAACAAATTCTGCACCTGGACGAGTAGATTCGCCTCCTACATCAATCACCGTTGCACCATTCTCAAGCATCACTTTAACTTGTTCAAGTGCATCCTCAAGCAGATTATAGCAACCTCCATCAGAAAATGAATCTGGTGTAACATTTAATATTCCCATAATCGTTGCTTGGTTAAGAACCTCATACTTATCGTTTGGCATAGAAAACTCCTAGTGATGAATCATCGATAAAATTTCGCGACGTAAAACAGCATCCTCTTTGAAAACACCTTTTGCAACAGTCGTCACCGTTTTACTACCAGGTTTCTTAATTCCTCGCATGGTCATACACATATGCTCTGCTTCAACCATCACAAAAACACCATGAGGGGCCAAAGCACTTTCTAAAGAAGTAGCCACTTGATCAGTTAAACGCTCTTGAAGCTGTGGACGCTTACTTGCAACCTCTACTGCGCGTGCTAATTTACTAAGCCCCGTTACTTTACCACCACTTGGGATATAGGCTACATGGGCATTACCATAAAAAGGGACCAAATGGTGTTCACACATCGAATAAAAAGAAATATCTTTTACCAAAACTACTTCATCATGTGCTTCTGAAAAAACAGCTGTAAATTGATCTTTTGGATCTTCATTTAAACCTGAAAACATTTCTTGATACATTTTAGCGACACGCTTTGGGGTATCAAGTAAACCTTCACGTTTTGGGTTTTCACCCAAGGCTTCTAATAGTTGAAAAACAGCTTCTTCAACCTTTTTTTGATTTGACATATCCTCACCTCAACTTTTAATATCTTCCATTATATCTTATTTTTTAAGACTTTTCAAAAAGGTTTTTCTCACTTGGGCGATAAAATACAAGGAACCTGTGATCACATAGAGTTTTTCTTTTGAAGAGAGGTCAATTTCATCTAACCATGCCATAAGACTTTCTATTTTCCGATACTGACTAGGGTAGGACTCTAGAGGAAGGCTATTGGGGTAAGGGAAAGTTGTAACAGTTAGACTGTCAAAAGTAGCTAATTGCTCAAGCATATCTTCGACAGGCTTGGTATCAATAGCCGCAAACAAAATATGAACTTCCTTATTTTTGGCATACCTTTCTAGCACATCCACTAAAACAGAAACACTCTCACGATTATGGGCGCCGTCAATCATTAAATTCGGTGTAATAAATTCTGTACGACCAGCCCAAACACTGTGCTCTAAGGCTGTCTGAATTTGTCGATTGTTCAGCTTCGGGTAAGCCTCCTTTAAAAGAAGTGCCGTCATTAAAGCAAGGCTAGCATTTTCCATTTGGTGCTTGCCGATCATAGAGAGTTCAATATTTGAAAATTGTTCTGTTTGATAGTTAAAGGAAAAGGAGTTTGCTGATAAGGAAACTTGAAAAGCCTCTCCAAGTTGATAGAGGGTACTTCCTGTTTGCGCAGCTTTTTCTCGAAAAACGGAAGTAACATCAGGTCGTTTGCTAGAAAAAATCAAAGGGACACCTGATTTTAAGACACCGACTTTTTCTTTTGCAATGGCTTCATAGCTATCTCCTAAAATATTTTGATGATCCAATCCAATAGAGGGACAAACAACAGCTAAAGGAGTCAAAACATTAGTTGAATCATGCAGTCCACCTAAGCCAGCCTCTATAAAAGCAATATCAACAGGAAGCAAAAGTCCAAAATAGGTTAACATTAATAGGGTAATCACTTCAAACTCAGTAGCTGCTTCTAGCTCCGTTTCAAGTGGCAAGCGTTCTACGACAGGCATAACCATCTTCACCAGAGTACAAAAATCCCGCTTAGAAATCATGTGCCCATTCAACGAAATCCGCTCTCTAAAATCAATCAGATAAGGCGAAGTAAAGGTCCCAACTTCGTAACCTGCCTCAGAAAAAATATGCTGCAGATAACTCACCGTTGACCCTTTTCCATTTGTCCCAACGATATGCACTGCTTTTATTTTCTCTTGTGGGTTTCCTAATTCACTTAATAACCATTGCATCCGCTCTAAACCTGGTTTGATGCCAAATTTTAGCTTTCCTTGAACCCAGGCCAAAGCCTCTTCGTAAGTCATGATATCACCTCCAGGATTATGATTTTTTATTATAGCATAAAGAATGAACGAGAGTGAAATTCAATAGCGTTTTTTACATAATTTTAATTATGCATCATGCGATCTGTATCTCATAAAGTCCCCTAACAGCATTACAAAGATAAATCCGCTCTGCTTTTGCCAAATCATCAAGAGTAAGGATTTTTTCTTTGACCCTTCCTTCTGCTACTAGCATCTGTCGATAGATCCCATCTAAAATACCAAACTCTAGACTAGGGGTGTACAAGTTTTCTTCTAATTCTAAGACGAGATTACCAATGGAAGCTTCAAGTAAAACACCATCTTCAGTGATAAATATCTGTTCACACAAAGAAGTAGGAATATGTGGTCGGTAAGTCGTTTTAAAATGTGTAAAGGCTGAGTCAGCAGCTTTTTTATCCCGCACCACAAGGTTTGCTCTTAGATAATCTTTGGATAAAGGAGTGAGAACCTCTACTTCTAAAGTAAAATCACCTTTTTTATTTAACTGGATGCGCAGACGATACTCTTTTGAATGCTCTAAAGGGGCTAAAGTTTGTTGTAACTTCTCTTTTAAAATTTCTTTTTGAAAAGGATAAGCAAAATAACGTGCTGATGCTTCCAGTCTATTAAAATGTTCCTGTTCAAAAAGAAGCTGTCCCTGCTTGATTTTTCCAGTGGTCAGGAGGTTAAATCGTGGTTGCTGACGATAAAGAACTGAGCTTTTTTGCTTCGTTTCTTCATACTCGCTTTTCCAATTACTATCCCATGTAATACCTCCCCCAACACCGTAATACGCTTCCTGCCTTGTTAATTGAATAGTTCGAATAGCAACATTCCAAATACTATCACCGTTAGGAAGAGCGATCCCCATTGTCCCACAATAAACACCTCTTGGATTTGGCTCTAATTGGTTGATAATGGACATGGTTGAAATTTTTGGAGCACCAGTAATCGATCCACAGGGATAAAGTGACTGAAATAACTCATATAAATGACTATCTTTTTTTAATTCCCCCTCAATAGTTGAGGTCATCTGCCAGACAGTAGAGTACTGTTCGATTTGACAGAGTTTTGTCACTTGGACAGATCCTGTTTGACAAATTTTCCCCATATCATTGCGAAGCAAATCAACAATCATCATATTTTCCGCTCGATTTTTGGGATCTGCAGCTAACCAATCACAATTCGCCTGATCTTCTTTCAAGTTTTTCCCTCGCTTTAATGTTCCCTTCATAGGACGAGTGACCAGATTGTGACCAGATTTTTTGAAAAAGAGTTCAGGACTCATTGAGATAATAGCTGTTTCATCATGTAAAACATAAGCGTTAAAGCCTGCCTCCTGCTCCACGACCATACGATTATAGATATCAAAACTATCTTCAAGTAATTCTTGCTTTAACTGGATAGTATAGTTAACTTGATAGGTGTCACCTTGTCGAATATGATGATGGATTCGATCAATGGCTTGATGATAGCTAACAGAATCTGTGAGCTCCCTCCAACTATTTGGCATAGCGACAGGGGAATAAGAAATAGGAATCTCCGACATCTCTACATGATCATGTACCGTGAAATAAGCATAGTATTCTCCTGCTAGATTAGTGGGATGGGTTTTAAGATGTTTATCAAAAAAAGCTGCCGCCTCATAAGAAAGGTAGCCAACGACATATAGCCCCTTTTCCTGATACTCTTCCACTTTCTCTAAGACGCTACCAACTTGTTGAATGTCTTTTGCAATCAACTCACAAATAGGATTTCTAAAAGAATAACGTTTTTTTAACTCTTTAAAATCAATAACTGTTTTTTTATGCATAATTCAATAATTTACCCAAGTGTGGCAGAAAAACGCTGCCCTAATACAAAAATAGCAATAGCAAGCCAAATAAAAATAAAACCAATCCATTCTCCAAGGGATACTTTTTCATGAAAAATAAAGACCGCAATCATCAATTGCAGAGTGGGATTGATATATTGAATAAAACCAATAATATTTAATGGGGCACGCTTTACCGCCTCAGCAAACAAAAGTAAGGGAATTGCTGTGACAAGACCTGACAAAGCTAAAAGAACTTGTTGTTTAAGGCTAAAGGACCAAAAACTATTTGGAGCAAAAAATATTAGATAAGTAAGTGCTGCAGGGCAAATCAAACCAGCTTCTATCAGCATACCAATATCACTAGGGAGAGCAACTTGCTTTTTTATCAAGCCATAAAAGGCAAAAGTTAGTGCTAAAACAAGAGTCACCATAGGGATGCTGCCAGTATTAACCATCAAAACAATAACACCTAGCATAGCGACAAGAATCGCAAGAATAGTCACTCTAGATAAAGATTCTCTTAAGACAAGGTAAGCCAACAAAATAGAAATCAAAGGATTAACATAATACCCTAAGCTAGCTGCTGTTGCTTGCCCAGATCCAATCGCATAAATATAGACCAGCCAATTTGTTGCAATCAACAAGGCTGCAAGGGCCATTAAGAAAAATTCTTTTTTATGTGAAAATAATTGAGTAAGCTCATGCTTATAATATCGCGTTCGCCTTGACAAGACCATATAAATACTTATGGTTAAAACTGTAAAGACAATACGATAAGAAAAAATACTGTAGGCAGGTACATCTGACAATAATTTCCAAAAAAGGGATAGAAATCCCCATAACACATAGGTTCCCAATCCCAAAAGTATGCCTATATTAGTTTTTTTCAAGGCGAACTCCCTGTTTATCTACTTGCAAGATAACTGTTTCACCGTCTAGTTCAAGTGCTTTTATAGCTTGATAAATCTGCTTCTCTTTATCTTGAGGGGCTAAGACCATAATAGTTGGTCCTGCACCAGAAAGATAAGTTGCATAAGCTCCATTCTCATGACCGAGTTGTTTAATGGCTTTAAACTCTTTCACTAATGATTGGCGATAAGGTTCATGGAAATGGTCACCCTCAATCGCACGACCTGCTAAACTTAAATTTCCTGATAGCAATCCAGCAATAGCAACATTGGCAATAGAGGAAGCTGCCACAGCCTCTTTATAACTTAAGGAACTTGGTAAGACACCGCGGCTATCACTAGTTTTTAACTCATATGCTGGAATAAAAGCAATCAAACTGCTTTCTGGAAAATCCGCTACTACGGCATCTACTTTATCATCAACATAAGTTGAAATCACTAAATTACCAAAAATAGCGGGAGCAACATTATCTGGATGGCCCTCAATCTCTGTAGCCAAAAGCAATTTCTCTTGATCTGTTAGGTGAAGATTACCTAACTGATTCGCTAACTCGATTCCTGCTACGATAACCGAACTTGATGAGCCTAAGCCACGCGCTAGAGGGATATCACTTTCCATCTGAATACGATAAGGTGGTAAGTCATTTTGAACACGAAGTGCCGTTTGGATCAACAAATTACGCTTATCAGATGGAATATCACCTAAATCATGTTGGATTTCCCATTCCAAGGCAGGTTCAAGTAAAGTAATCGATAAATATTTGGAAACGGCTAAGCCAACTGAATCAAAGCCCGGTCCTATATTAGCACTCGTTGCTGGTACTGTAATTTTCATTTTACTTCCCCAAAACTTTAAATGAATTTAAAAGCTTAAAGTCTGTATCAGACTCTAATTTTTCTGTAATAGCAGCTAATTGTGTCTTGCTTAAGCGATGCGTGACAATGACAACTTGTGCTTCTTTACCATTTGATTTTTGTTGTAAAATCTGCTTAAATGACGCATTCTCTTGGTTAAAAATTTCTGCTAAACGTAAAATTTGACCTTGTTGATCTGGTGTAATAATAGAGAAATAATAGTCGCTCTTAACATCTTCTGGATTAGCAAGAACAGCTGGGCGAGAATATTCATTGAAAGATTTACCAATATTGCCATCACTTAAACGGCGTGCAATACGCACAATATCAGCTACAACAGATGTTGCCGTTGGTTTTTGTCCTGCTCCTGGACCATAATACATTGACTCACCAATACCGATAGATTCTACGAAGACAGCATTCATAACACCATTGACACTTGCTAAAGGATGGTCTTTAGGTAAGAAAGTTGGAGATACCTCAGCTGAAATTCCTGATTCGGTTTCTTGAATATCGCCTACCAATTTAATCACATAACCTAATTGTTGAGCTACTGCCACATCATCTGGTGTAATAGTTGAAATTCCTTTGTGGCTAACAGCATCAAAATCAATAGCCATTCCAAACCCAAATTGGCTAAGAATAACTGCTTTGTAGGCTGCATCAATACCTTCGACATCATTTGTCGGATCACTTTCTGCATATCCTAACTCTTGTGCTGTTTTTAAAGCATCCTCATAAGTCCAGCCCTCATCTACCATTTTAGTCATCATGAAGTTTGAAGTACCATTAAGGACGCCTAAAATACGTGTCACTTTATCTGATGTCAAAGAATTAGCTAATGTGCGAAGAATTGGGATCCCCCCAGCTACAGCTGCCTCATAGTAAAATGCGACACCTTGTTTCTGAGCAAGAGCGATTAATTCCGATCCGTGTACCGCAATCAAATCTTTATTTGCTGAAACAACATGTTTTTTAGCTTCTAATGCTTTGGTGATAAAGGTCTTAGCAGGCTCAATACGTCCCATCAATTCCACAACAATGGTAATTTCTGGATCAGATAAAATCTCATCGACATTTGTGACAAAGTTATAGTGATTACCTGCTGACAACAGACGATCTTTTTCCGCTTCATCCTTTACCAACACCTTAGCGATCTCTAGTGTTTCTTTAGAAGCTGCAACAATCTTATCTTTGTTTTCTTCCAACAAGAATGGAATTCCACTTGCAACTGTTCCAAAGCCCAGCAAACCGATCTTAATAGCCATATTTATACTCCTTGTGAAATAACATTTTTTCTATTTTATCAAAAATTACTCTACTTTGCTATATCTAAAACCCAGATCGAGTTGATTTTCACTAGATTTTTCAAAAAATTCTAAAAATAACATTCGTTTATCATATTAAAATATGCTAAAATAAAATAAAGAGATTAATAAAGAGAGAGAATATGCTAAAATCTAAATTTTTCTGGATAAATACCCTACTGTTAATCGCAAGTATTATTGTTATCGCACTGACACTAACGACTTACTTAAATCAGTATAAACCAACCTCTACTAGTCAAGCCGCAACTTCTTTGTCTTCAAAAGTGCCCCAAACTTCTACAACTGCATCAAGTCTGACATGGGAAAAACAAGAACAAGTTGTTCAAATTCCGATTTTAATGTATCACGCCATCCATGTCATGGATCCTTCTGAGACAGCTTCTGCTAACCTCATTGTTGCACCAGATGTGTTTGAAAGTCATATCAAAGCTTTGGTGGATCAAGGCTACTACTTTTTAACGCCAGAGGAAGCTTACAAAGCACTCACCGAAAATAGCTTACCTAGTCAAAAAGTTGTTTGGATTACCTTTGATGATGGCAATGCTGATTTTTACACACAAGCCTATCCCATTTTAAAAAAATACGGTGTAAAGGCCACTAATCATATCATTACAGGTTTTATTCAAGAAGGACGTACCAGTAACCTTACCATCGAACAAATGAAAGAAATGAAAGAAAACGGTATTAGTTTCCAAAGCCATACTGTTAACCACCCTGATTTATCTACTAGTGATCATCAGACTCAAAATACTGAACTTCAAGATTCTAAAACATTCTTAGATCAAGCGTTGAACCAAGATACTATTGCTATTGCTTATCCTGCTGGACGATATAACCAAGAAACACTTCAACTAAGTCAAAATTATTATCAATTAGCCACCACGACAAATGAAGGTTTGGCCAGTATTGAAGATGGTTTACTTAGCCTTGATCGCATCAGAATCTTACCTTCTACTACCGCAGACAACTTATTAACAACCATCACTTCCAAATAATAATGGTGCTAGGCTCACGCCAGCACCATTATTATTTTTTACGCCATCGCTTGCCAATAAAGATAAGGTTGTTCAAAAAAATCAGTCCAAAAAAGGCAGCAAATAAAAAATTCCCCGAATATAAATTCTTTATCACACCTATTCCGTATAAAAAAAGAAAAAAGACTGTGGACCATAAAACCCACTTATCACTACTTCCATTATTACCTTGTTGCATCAGATCTCCTTTCACTTGTAAACTATTATATCACGCTCATTTGACGCTGTATAGGAAAGGATTACCTTTTCCAAGCTCTTTGGAATTGTCTAACAAATCCAGTGTGGTAATAAATAAAATAAGCTACGCCAGCTCCTAAAACAATTGCTAAAATATCAAAAGGAAGTTTTAACAAAGCATATTCTGGACTAGCATAGATAAAGGCACGTCCAATACCATAACCTACTAAATCAATAATAGATCCTATAAAAAGCGCTATAATAGTCCTTATCGGATTAATCGGTTTTGTTTTTTGACTAATGATAAGCGAAATAACAAGAACTTGTAAACTGTGAGTGACAAGTGTCACAAACATAGGAGCAGGATAAAAAAAGAAATCTCCTAAAAAAGAACCGATTCCCGCTATAATAACCGCTTGAACGGGTGGAAAAATGAGCCCTACTAAAAATATAACAATTCCATTAAAATAAAAATGCCCCCCAGGAACTGGAATTGAGAAAATACTCGCACTAAGAATAATAACGAGAGCCATAAAAAGAGATGAAATACTAAGCTGTTTTGTTGACATGATTTGTCCCCCTTAAATAAAATTCTTGAATTCAAGTTGGTAACTATTGTAAGAAAATTCAGTCTATTGTACAATAGACTAAAACATCATCTGTACGGGGACAAAATATGACAAGTATCTATCAAAACATTGTTAACCAACTCTCACACGCTATCTTATCAGGTCAATTCAAAAAAGGGGATAAACTGCCCTCTATTCGCCAACTCAGTAAAGATTATCACTGCAGTAAAGATACTGTCCAGCGTGCACTATTGGAGTTAAAATACCAAAATCTCATCTACCCTGTCAAAAAAAGCGGCTATTACGTCCTTGAAGATAACGAACCAGCACCAGACGTTTCACTTAAGCTCCAAGATTATAACAACAAAACTTATGATGATTTTAGACTATGCCTCGAAGAAACGTTAAAAGGGAGAAAAAATTACCTCTTTAACTATTACCATAGTCAAGCTGGACTCGAGGATTTACTCATATCCTTGGAAAACTATTTTAGTAATCAGACTATCTATACTAAAAAGGATCAAATTGTGATTACGGCTGGTAGCCAACAAGCTCTTTATATTTTGACACAGCTCGATTTTCCTAACCAGAAAAAAAATATTTTGTTAGAGCAACCGACATATTACCGAATGAATGATATGGTGAAAGCACAAAAGCTTCCTTTCACAACAATTTCTCGCGGATTTGGGGGATTGAATCTTAAAGAGCTTGAAACGATCTTTAAAAATGATGATATTAAATTTTTTTATACCATCTCACGCTTTTCAAATCCACTTGGCCTTTCTTACTCATTAGAAGAAAAACAAGCTATACTAGACTTAGCTTATCGATATGACGTCTATATAGTAGAAGACGATTATATGGGAGATTTCGCAAGGACAAACGATCTTCCTCTGCATTACTATGATACAAGGGATCGTGTCATCTACCTTAAATCCTTCTCTATGTCTGTATTTCCAGCTTTACGATTAGGGGCTGTTGTCTTACCTAAGATAATTTTGAAATCGTTTTTAGATTATAAAAGTTTGATTGATTACGACACTAATCTGATCATGCAAAAAGCTCTATCACTTTACTTGGATAATGGTATGTTTGATCAAAATCTTAAACGCCTACGCCAGTATTTTCAAAATGAAAAAAGAAAAGCTGAAACTTTATTAGATAAGATTCAAATTCCATTTCCTTACCATCTTTCTATAAAAACTATGGCTATAGAAGTGAGTAAAGAAAAAAATTGGGACCTAAAGACAAACGCTGCTTTTCAGTCTTTAACCAAGTCCTATCTAATTCCAACCGATCATCACTATTTGCAAATTCCCATAGATTCTAAACTAGAGCGCTGTCTAGATGAGCTAAAATAAACAAAGAAGCTGAGTTCAGTTCCCTCAGCTTCTTTGTTTATTTTAACTGTTCAAAATGTAAGTGAACTGCAATATGGTCCCCATAGCCATTACGTTCTAAGTCGCGCTGTAAACGATATGAAATATAATGTTCTGCAATATTGATAAATCCAGCATCTAACAAACGATACTCGACCATTGATTGAATCATGCTGATGGTAGGACGTTCTACTTTTGCTTCTTCTAAATCAATCACAACTTTTTTGGTCACTTGAGCCAAATCTTGACGCAACTTATCATCTAATACATAAACTGTCTGCGCTGCTTTTAAAATCGCTTGATAGATTTTATCTGGGTCAAAATTTGTCACCTGTCCATCACGTTTGATAATTTGCATAGAAACCTCCTTTGTGATTTTTCTAGCTTTCCTACCTCTATTATCATATATTGTAAGCGGTTTTGTCAAGTTGAAAAGCCTATAATCTCAAGTTTTCTTATCTTTTTTGCAAATTTCTTGTAAATGAGGCACTATTTTCATCGCCCAAAGTGTTGATATCACTCCTTATCAACAAGTAATCTCTCTCCCCTTAACTCAATCTAACTGTCAACGTATTTTTCCTGAAAAGCAACTGCTTCTTCTATCTCCTCTTTAGAAAAATGGCATCTCTCAGGGCTACCACCCACTTCATTTCTACATCCTCTATGCAATGGATAATGGCAATTACCTGACCTGGGTATTGAGAAACAGGTACTCTAACACTCATAAGATAAGCGTCTTGCTCTTGATTATCATCTCCTATGATCCCATTAATATAACCGTAGTGAATAGGATGGATCATATCTTTAAATTGAGGATAACGGCTTCCGATTGGTCAATCTATAATGACAGTAACAAATTTATGTAACATTTTTATTATCTTTCTAGTCAATAACACAAAAAATAAGAAGAAAAAGTCCCCTCATTTCCAAAAGTATAGCTTTATGCTAACTCGGAAATAAAGGGGACTCATCCTAGTTATCGTATCCTTCACCTTAGGCCACAATAGTTATTAAAACCAATAAACCTTTGAGTTGAGTCTAAGTTTGAATACAACATTTCTCCATTATTTTTAGTAATCAGGCCTTAAGACACCTGTGACATAGTGCTTAGGAGCACGATCCAACACAACATTGATAATACGGTCTGCTTCTTCATAAGTGCAAGATACCAAGGGTAAACGCAAGGGACCAACATTAAATCCTTGATGATTAAGGACGGCTTTAACAGGTGCTGGGCTAGCAACAGAAAACAAAGCATTAACTTTAGGAAGGAAGCGACGCTGAATTTGGGCAGCCTTTTTAATATCGTTAGCCTGGATAGCTTCAAACATTTCAAAAATTTCATCTCCATTTGTATGAGATGCAACGCTAATAACACCATCTGCTCCTAAATTCATAGCATGGAAAGCTTCTCCATCTTCACCTGTAAAAATCAAGAAATCATCTGGTTTGTTCTCGATAAGATAAGCCATATTATCAAGATTAGTACATTCCTTAACACCAATAATATTAGGGTGTTGAGCTAAACGTAACATGGTTTCGGGAGCTACTTCCACTACAACACGACCAGGAATATTATAGATAATAATAGGGAGGTCGCTCGCATCAGCAATCGCCTTAAAATGTTGATAGAGTCCCTCTTGAGTTGGTTTGTTGTAATAAGGTGCAATGGCTAGACCAGCAGCAAATCCTCCAAACTCCGCTACTTCCTTAGCAAAATCGACAGAGTCACGAGTATCATTAGTTCCGACACCAGCAATCAAAGGAACACGACCATCAACAATTTTTTGAACGGCCTTAAAAAGCTCCAATTCTTCATCATGAGTCAAAGTTGGACTCTCGGCTGTTGTTCCAGCTAGGAGTAACCCTTCTGTATGATGAGCTAAAAGATGCTCAATTAACTTTGGCAAAGCCTCAAAATTAATTGAACCATCTGGATGAAACGGCGTGATAAGAGCTGTAATAATCTTTACATTTCTTAATTGTTCAATAGACATAGTGCTTCCTTTCTAACACAATATGACCAAGAGTTAGAAATATCCTTATTTCCACTTAGGATATATCTTATTTCAATTCAAATTTTAATTCAGTGGTTGGACGTACTAATCCACGCTCGTGCAATGCTTCGGCAATTTGGACGGAATTCCAAGCCGCTCCTTTAAGTAAATTGTCAGAAACAACCCACATATGAATTCCTTTTTCTGCATCTAAATCTTTACGGATACGACCAACAAACGTCTCACGACGACCAACCGCATTTACTGCCTGCGGATAAACTTGATTAGCGACATCATCTTCAAGTACTGCTCCAGGGAAGTTTGCAATAGCTGCCTTCACTTCAGAAATTGGCGCAAGATCTTTTGTCTCAATATAAACAGACTCTGAATGACCAGATAAAACAGGAACACGGACACAAGTTGCTGACACTTTGATGCTGTCATCTTCCATAATTTTCTTTGTTTCCTTAGTCATCTTCATCTCTTCATAAGTGTAATCATTATCTGTGAAGAGATCAATTTGCGGAAGGGCATTAAATGCGATTGGATAGTGTTTTTTATCACCACCTGATGGTAAAATCTTAGCTGTTAAATGTTTTGGATCGACACCATCAACAACAGCCTCATGCAATTGACCAAGAGTTTCTTGGATAGCTGTTGCTCCAGCACCAGAAACAGCTTGATAAGTAGAAACAATAATACGGTCAAGTCCCCACTTTTGACGTACAGGCTCAAGCGCTACCATCATCTGGATGGTTGAGCAGTTAGGGCAGGCAATGATACCATTGTGATGATCCATAGCATGCGCATTAACCTCCGGCACTACCAAAGGAACGTCAGGATTTTGACGGAAATAAGATGTATTATCGACCACTACAGCACCTGCTTTAACGGCATACGGAGCGAATTTTGCTGATGTTCCTCCACCTGCTGAGAATAAGGCGATATCAATACCTGCAAATGAATCCTCTGTTGTTTCTTCAACAGTGACATCTTGTCCTTTATATTGCAAGACCTTTCCTGCAGAACGGCTAGATGATAAAAGTCTAACCTTATCAATTGGAAGAGTTGACTCCTCTAACATTTTGATCATTTGTGTCCCAACGGCACCTGTTGCACCGACTACAGCTACTGTATATCCCATGTTCTTACACCTCTAATCACTAAATTAAATTGCGATTTCTTCACAATTTTCTAAAAATTTATACTATTGGCATATTATACTATTTTTTTTATGACTTGAAAAGCTATTCTCCACAAAAAATAGAAGAGCTTGTAAATTAAAGAATCAAAAAAAGCTAGGATAAATATCCTAGCTTCAAGGGCATTAGATTATCTAATGTGCCAAATCGGTTCACACAATCTGACAAAGTCCGCTCCTGCGTTATTGACCTCCCTAGCGCAAAAGTGGCATAGCCACAATCGACTCATCGCATGTCTTTATTATGTCATAATTTCTAAGGATTTGCAAGTCTAACCTATAATAATGGAGCAATTAATTTCACAACAACCCCTATTATCTTTGTCTTTAAGGGAAGATTTTTCAAGTTGTCCATTGTTACCAGGTCAGACTGTTTTAAAGTAGCTTTAAAATCTGCTTTAATATCCTTAAGGGCATCTACACGATACATATAGGTCGCGCATTCAAAGTGATGGTATAAACTGCGATAATCAAGATTAATTGTCCCGACAACTGCCTTAATATCATCTGCAAGAAAAACCTTAGCATGAACAAAACCTGGCGTATATTCATAAATCTTCACTCCTGATTCAAGTAGAGCAGGATAGTATCGTTTTGCTAAAGCATAAGGCACTGGCTTATCTGGAATACCTGGCATAATTAATCGAACATCTACTCCACGTTCTGCCGCAAATTTAAGGGCATGCTCCATTTCACTATCTAAAATCAGATAAGGAGTCATAATATAGACATAGTCTCGTGCATGGTTTAAAATATCGATATAAACATTTTCTCCCACTTTGTCATGATCTAATGGTGAATCACCATAAGGAATGACAAAACCATTAACTTCGGGTCTTTTAGGATAATCAATCAGATAATTCTGGTAATTATAATCTCTAGAACTCGTTGACCACATTTGTAAAAACATCAGTGTAAAAGACTCAACAGCTCGCCCCTCCAACATAATAGCCGTATCCTTCCAATGACCAAATCTTTCAATATGATTGATATACTCATCTGCTAAATTGACACCACCATTAAAAGCAACTTTTCCATCAATGACTAAAATTTTCCTATGGTCTCGATAGTTATAATAAGTTGATACAAAAGGGCGAATAGGAGCAAAAGCTTTAGCTTGAATCCCTAACTTTTGCAAACGCTCTGTATAATCGAAAGAGAGCGTTGAGAACTCAATCATGCCATCATACATGACTCGTACCTCTACTCCTTCTTTGACCTTTTTCTCTAAAATAGCTAATATTTCACCCCACATTAAGCCTTCATCAATAATAAAGTATTCTAAAAAGATAAATTTTTTAGCTTTTTTTAGTTGACGCTTCATCTCTTCAAATTTCGCTTCTCCTGATGGGAAATAGGTTACATTTGTATCCCGATAAGTTGGAAAACCGCCACTTCGATGAAGATATTTAGCTAAATTATAGGTTGTGGAGTGACGTTCCTTTAGCTCTTCTAAAACAGTATGATCCAAGGTATAATAGGGTTGACTCTCATCAATAGATCTCTTCACTAAAGCTCTAAGTCCTCTGTAACCCCAATCTTTTTTGGTATATAACAAAAATAATGGTCCAAATAATGGGAATGGGAGAATAAACAATAGCCAAGTAATGATAGATAAGGTATCCATCTGACTATTGATCAGATAAAGAACTGAACCAAAAGCCAAAATAACAGATAAAATACTCAACTGAATACGGTATTGTTCTAGCCACATAAATGAAGAAATCAAAAAGACTAACTGAACAATTAATAATACTATGACTACTGTTCCTCGACTAAAAATACCACGTAATAAACTGCGCCTTCCTCTTGTCAAAAGATGTTTGACTTTATTTGATTTACTAATAATTTTCTCCTCCTAAGCTTTTTTCTATTATATCACATATCATTACTATCTCGAAGGCACTTTTGTAACCAAACAATATCATGCCACTGTCCAAACTTATAGCCAACTTTTTCAAAGTGTGCAACTTCTTTAAAGCCACGTTGCCTATGAAACTGGATGCTAGGATCATTAGGCAAGGCAATACAAGCTAATAAATTAACCATTCCCATTTGATTAAGAGCGCTCTCTAAAGCGTCGTACAAATGGCTTCCAACTTTTTTCCCTCTTGATGCCTTAGAGACATAAACCGATAACTCTACCGTCCAATCATAGGCTGCTCGCCCATAGTAAGTTGAAGCATAAGCATACCCTAGTACCTCACCATTTTCCTCTGCTACAAGGTAAGGAAATTTTTCAAGAGTCTTTAATACCCTAGTTTCAAACTCTTTAACACTAGGAACAAAATATTCAAAAGTAATAGCGGTCTCCTCGACATAGGGAGCGTAAATTGCAACAAGAGCAGCAGCATCTGATGTCTTAGCTTGACGAATTTTCACCATTATTCCTCCAATAGAGCCTTATCATAAATTGTATAATCACAACGATAAATAATTAAACGTTTCCCATCAATTAATAATTCTGACGTTTTTGGGGCATCTGAAGCATAGAGGGAAACTTTATTTCCAGCATAGGTTGCAAGAGGAGTTCCATTTTGTGATCGAATAAGAATAACCTTCTTTTTTCCTGTCATATCATTTTTTAATTGTGAAACCATTTGATTAATTATCGGCATAGAATGGTTATAATTGCTAACATCCACCGATTTTTGATATTTTGTAAACAAGTCTTCCAAACCTTCCTCTGAAGCAATCAAGGATGATCCAACATGATCTATTTCATATTCTCCTAATGTCACCTTTAATACCGATGAGTCCGCTTTAGAATTCCCTTCGCTATCTACCGAATCGAATTCTTCATTTCTAGAAATCGACAAAGATTTCCCTGTCATCTGATCAATCAGCTGAGAGTTTTCATCATATGTCCGAACGGTCATCTGCAAGCCAACCCATTCTTCCTTGGTATTTTTCCACCAATTTTCTATGGATTGACAAGCTGTCAGAGATAAAATCGCCGACAATAATACTATCGTTTGTAATAGTTTCTTTTTCATATAACCCCCTCCTTTTTTATTACATTTTAACATGTTTTCTCTTACTAAGACAAAACAAAAAAACTCATATTCTATCACTAACCTAATCTCTGTGATAGAATATGAGTTTTTAGTATAACATCAGAGTATCAATCATTAATCCTATTAGAACAACCCTAATGCTGATCCATCTTCTGCGACATCCATATTAAGAGCTGCCGGTGCTTTAGGTAAACCTGGCATCGTCATTACATCACCTGTAAGAGCTACGATAAAGCCAGCTCCAAGCTTAGGAACAAATTCACGAACCGTAATCTCAAAGTCTTTTGGAGCTCCTAAGGCAAATTGATCATCAGAGAAACTGTATTGCGTCTTAGCCATACAAACAGGAAGTTTATCCCAGCCATGTTTAGCAAACTCAACCAATTGGTTACGCGCTTTCTTTTCAAAAACAACACCTCGACCACCGTAAATTTCAGTGACGATTTTTGTTACCTTTTCTTCTAAACCATCATCAGACTGATAAAGACGCGTGTAATGTGATGGTTGTGTTTCAATAGTATTCACTAAAGCATTTGCTAGATCAACACCTCCATCTGCTCCATCTGCCCATACACTTGCTAATTCAACTGGAACTTCAATCTCCGCACAAAGCTCTTTTAAGACTTCGATTTCTTCTTCCGTATCTGAAACAAACTCATTGATCGCAACAACTACTGGAATACCGTACTTTCTGATATTTTCTACGTGACGTTTCAAATTGGCAAACCCAGCTTTAACTGCCGCTACATTTTCCTCAGATAATTCTGTTTTTGTCACGCCACCATGCATTTTAAGGGCACGAAGTGTTGCTACAATGACAACAGCATCTGGTGTTGTCGGAAGATTTGGTACCTTGATATCCAAGAATTTTTCTGCACCTAAGTCTGCACCAAATCCAGCTTCTGTCACAGTATAATCTGCCAAACGAAGCGCTGTTGATGTGGCAAGAACTGAGTTACAACCATGTGCGATATTAGCAAAAGGACCGCCATGTACAAATGCTGGTGTGCCATAGATAGTTTGAACCAAATTTGGTTTAATTGCATCTTTTAGAATAAGTGTCAAAGCACCCTCTACTGCTAAATCACGAACATAAACCGGACTTCTATCAAAACGATAACCAATGACAATGTTCGCTAAACGTTCTTTCAAATCATTTATATCTGTCGCTAGGCACAAAATAGCCATAATTTCAGAAGCCACCGTGATGTCAAAACCATCTTCACGCGGAACACCGTTTAAGGGACCACCAAGACCAACTGTTACTTTACGTAAAGCTCGATCATTAAGGTCCACAACACGTTTCCAAATAATGCGACGTTGATCAATTCCAATACTATTACCTTGGTGAATATGGTTGTCAATCAAAGCAGAAAGTGCATTATTAGCAGTCGTAATCGCGTGCATATCTCCTGTAAAGTGAAGATTGATATCCTCCATGGGAAGAACCTGCGCAAAGCCTCCACCAGCTGCTCCACCTTTAATTCCCATAACAGGACCAAGTGACGGCTCACGAAGTGCAATCATGGTTTTTTTACCAATTTTTGTAAGAGCATCTGCTAATCCAATGGTTACTGTTGATTTCCCCTCACCAGCAGGAGTTGGGTTGATTGCCGTAACAAGTATCAACTTACCTGGCTTTTGATCCTTAATGGCATTGATTTTATCAAAGGATAACTTGGCTTTATATTTACCATAAAGTTCAAGGTCATCGAAAGTAATACCAACTTTTTCAACAACTTCTGCAATCGGCTTTAACACAACACTTTGAGCAATTTCAATATCAGATTTCATGGCGAAACTCCTAAATTCCTTTTTTGTTATCTCTATTATAACATGACCCTAAATAAAACGCACGTTATTTTACTATTTTATAAATTCGTTCGTGTTTTAGAAAAGAACCGAATCCGATGCTTCATCTATTTTACGCAAAAACAATTGTTTTTTGAACGCGATAACTAAAGAGAAATAAAATAAGCTCTGTCAGAAGTTTAGCGATTGTTATCGCAATTCCCAAACTCACCAAACCTGTTATCAACAAATAGTTAAACATCAAAATCACACAAACCAGCACACCATATCTAACAATGCCTTGGATTGGATTTTTTCGACTTTTGAAAACTACTGTTGCATTTAAAAAACATTGGAGAGAAGCGCTAATAATACGCGCAATTATAACTGAAAGAAGCAAATGATTGGTCAGGCTCATCAAAATAAAGAACATAGCCGCGTCTAGTAGAGCCGCTGCACTAGCGCTTGCTATAAACTTTAAAAACGGTGCATAAATCCTCACTGAATCTTGAATCGGTCTAAAATGTGAACTTTTATTTTCTTCTAAATAAACTGTTTCAATAGGTTCTTCAACTAAATGATACCCTGCTTTGCTAGCTTCCAGTAGCATATTAAATTCATATTCAAATCGTTCACCTTCTAAGGTTAATAACCAAGGAAGAAGATCTGTTGTCATCCCTCGAAGGCCTGTTTGAGTATCCGTTACTGGCTCTCCTGTCACTAACTTAAATAATAATGCGGTCACCTTGTTACCGAAACGGCTTCTAAATGGTACTTTTCCGACAAATGCGCGTGCCCCTAGTACAATACTGTTGGGGTAATTTTGAACTTGATGTGCTACTTTGATAATATCTTTAATCAAATGTTGTCCATCACTATCAACTGTTACAACGGTTTCACATTCTCTTTCTTCGGAATGGTCTAAGATATAATCAAAAGCAGTTTTAAGTGCCGCTCCCTTTCCTTTGTTCACGTCATGTTCAAGTACAACAGCACCTAACTTTTCAGACATATGATAATAGGAATGGTACTCTTTTCCACTTCCATCATTCACTACTATAACTTCAGCATTAAGTTCCTGCTTAACATCTCTTACAACTGCTACCAATCTTTCATCAGGTTCATAAGCTGGGATAATAATATACATCTATTTTTCCTCTCTGTCTCTCATTCTTGCTAGTAATTTATTATTGCATCATCATAATCACTTCTTTTAACAAAGTTAACCAAATTTCTCTCATCGACATCCCTCAATTCCTATTGACTGTAAAAATATCCATTGTGTTGACTCACTTTCTGAGTAACTATTTTCTATCAAATTTTCTTGATTATATCTTATATCAGATTCCTAAAAGCTTTCTAAACCCGCACTTAAATGAAACTTAAACATCGTTTCTTCAAATAAAAAATCAGAATTATGTTTTTTATTTTACAAAATGTTGCAGTTTTGTTACAGAAGTGATATAATCACTTTAGAAAAACAAAGGAGATGTTATGATGAAAGCCAAAAAAATGATGTTAGCAACTGTTACCGTTCTTAGTTTAGCCACCTTATCTAACAATTTTTACGGAAATCCTCCTGTTTTTGCAGAGGAGGCAGGTAGTAGCCAAAGTGTTAGTTCTAGCATGGTTACTGATACGGTAGATAGCTCAACTCCATCTTCTTTTACTAATGCCACTCAGACAGAAACAAATGATCATCTGATTGCTTTCCCAGCCGACTTCGTTGGAACTTGGGTACCTGTTAGCGATGGGCAAGTACATGAAAATGTTCCTACTTATGTAACTTTTTCAAATTCTGGGACATATACCGCCTATTACCCAAATGGTCAGCTGGTCAGCAAATCTATCTCTAGTTTAAGACAGATTGATACCAGTACTTATATCATTGCAGAAGGGGATGGAACTGGTTTAGTCAGCGGACGTGGCGGCTGGATTCCAGAAGGCAATACCATCGAGGAAGGATTTATTTATGATGGGACACAACTCATCTATGCTAATTGGTACGGTCCTACTCATCAAATAGACTATAGCCAACCAATTTACTCAGTTTTCACCACTTTTGTTAGATCCCAAACTCCAAGTTCAGATGAGAAACAAGAAACATCCACTGCAGTAGGCACAGATAATTCTTCAGAAAAATCTAACAATAATCAAGGTAGTCAAGAAAGTAACAGTCAAACAACTTCTTCCACTACTCAGACAAAACCAAGAAAAACCTTACCACTAACTGGAGAAAATATCTCATTTCTAACTACATTGGGAGTCGCTATTTTAGGGATAGCATGTTGTGTTCTTTACCGTTTTAAATCTCAAAAATAGACTTAATCTATAAAGGAAGCAGGAAATAATTTAACAAATAAAAAAGTCCACCTCCACACACCTCAAACTATCTAAGAAACAGTTTAAGGTTGGAAATAAGGTGAACTCTGAGAATAGGCTTTGGGCTTTTTACCCAGCCTTTTTTATTATCAATTTTAGACTATTCCCTACTATTGAGAAGTAGCTTGTGTTTTTTTAGGAAGAGAAAAGACAGACACTCCTAAACTTAAGGCCGCAAAAAATGCTGCTACCCACCAATACGGTTGATCAATAGTTGTGCTACGTCCTGAAACCTCAATAATTCCACGGACCAAACAGGCACTTGCAACGATAGCTAAACTGGAATTCCAAAATAGCATTGATAATCTTGTTCGCAACCACGTTATTTTTGTTTGAGCTAAAATATAGGATACAGTGCCGACCAAGGGAGATAAAAATATCAAACGCATATAAATGGATGATTCTCCGTAAGAAAACTGTTCATAGACCCATGTAAACACTAAACTGAAAATTGTTAGTCCTAAATAGATCCATACTGCTTTTTGTTTGCTTTTATTAGTAACCAATGTAAACAATATCACTCACCGCTCTTTCTTGAATTGTATTTCCGTTTGTTGTTGGGTTATTGACAAATTTTCCATTAAAGTACATTGTTGAAGATCCACCACCATCGAGGTTATAAGCTAATTTAACACCATATGATTGCATCAATTCTGCCATCTCATATAATGTCAATCCAGAACTTTCATCTGTGCGACCATCTGAAACGATAATAATATAGTGATTTTCATCAATAATACCGATAGCTGTACGTGGATTGTCTGACATGGCACGTCCCACCTCATCTGATGTTGAAACAGCAATCTCTCCATCTTTAACTAAAGTTGGACCAAACGTAAAGGTATTGATAACTCCACTATCTAATAACTCTTGAGCTGTTTGTTCTTCTTCAGAAATAACACCAAATGTGCCATCACTATACTGAACCAAATCTTCATAGTCTGAGCTTCTTGTTGTATCACGATAAAGTACGCCATTTTTAATGACATAACCTGTCTCATTAGCTCCATAATAATCCCCGTTGATCGCAAAGATGGCATTATTTGTAGAGGCGATACTTGATGTGGTATCTGTAATATTAGTACCGTAAGTATTCTGCGCTAGGGCTGTTTTTAAGTATTCCGAGCTTGAAACTTGAATATCTGCGACATACACAGTTGTGTCGCTCTTTCTTAACGTCTCAATGTTAACACTAATATTGTCATCCTTATAGCTCGTATCTGTTTGTGTCACCTCACCTGTTCCAGTAGATGCTGTACTACTGGAGGTTGAGGTAGCTGTCTCTGCCACTGCAGTTACAGCTGACGGGATAACAAAAGTTTTAAGAAGAGAATAAGTATTCGCTCCTAAAAGAGCGGTACTGAATAATATAGCATAGGCATGCTTTTTTACAAATTTCATATTGACCTCGCTTTGTTGTTGATGAGACTATGATAATGAAAAACCTTAAAAGAAATCTTAAATTCCCCATAGCTCGATATTTTATTAAGAAAATTTTAAGACTATCATAGCTAATCGTTTACGAAAACGTTTTTTTTTTGTAAAATATGTCTATGAAAATTTTGATTACATCAGGTGGAACCACCGAGGCTATTGATCGCGTGCGTGGCATTACCAATCACTCAACAGGTCAACTGGGTAAAACCGTAGCTGAAACATTTTTAGAAAATCATCATCATGTTACTTTAATTACTACTAAAACAGCCCTAAAACCCAATCCCCACCACCATTTAACCCTTATTATTATTGAAACCGTATCAGACTTACTCAAAGTCATGAAAGAAGAAATTCCTAAACACGATGCTATCATTCATAGTATGGCTGTGTCTGATTATACTCCTGTTTATATGACAGACATTTCTGAGCTTGAAAAACACTCCCCAGAGCAGCTAATATCTAAAACAAATTCTGAAAATAAAATCTCTTCTTCTAGTGACTACCAAGTGTTATTTTTAAAAAAGACACCTAAAATTATCAGTCTGATAAAAAAATGGAATCCTAGCATTTTCCTAATCGGCTTTAAACTACTAGTAGAAGTCTCAGAGCAAGAACTACTAGATGTTGCTAAATCTAGCTTGAGACAAAATAAAGCTGATATTATTGTTGCCAACGATTTAAGTCAAATAAAAGATAATCAACATCATGCTTATATTGTAGATGCTGATGGACAAGAAAAGGTTAATTCAAAAAAAGCTATTGCGCAAAAGCTTTACGAAAGGATAACACAACATGCCTAAGACTATCTTACTCGCCGTATCTGGCAGCATCTCTGCTTATAAAGCAGCTGATCTAACCAGTCAACTAAGCAAATTAGGTTACTCTCTTCACATTATGATGACTGAGGCGGCAACACATTTTATCACACCTTTAACCTTACAAGTCCTTTCTAAAAATCCTGTCCACTTAGATGTCATGTCTGAACCCGACCCTAAGATAGTCAACCATATCGAACTCGCAAAACAAGCAGACTTATTTTTGGTCGCACCTGCTTCTGCTAATACCATTGCTCATCTAGCACATGGTTTTGCAGATAATATGGTCACAGCTACTGCACTTGCACTGCCATTAAAAACACCTAAGCTTATCGCACCCGCTATGAACACAAAGATGTTTGATAATCCTATCACACAAAACAACCTTTCTCTTTTATCCGAGTTAGGCTACTCTATTATCGAACCAAGATCAAGCTTACTAGCCTGCGGTGATATTGGTCGCGGAGCTTTGGCGGATCTAACCACTATTATTGAAAGAATCGAGGAAACTTTAAGTGAATAGAAAATCAGCCTCCAATGTCGCAACCCTAGCAATCTTTATTGCCACCATGCTCATTATTGAGGTCCTCAGTCAGCTTGTATTTAGTTTTTTGGCTTTGCCGATCAAACCCACTATCACACATATTCCCATCATCATTGCCTCCGTTTTATATGGACCTAAAGTAGGAGCGAAACTTGGTTTGTTTATGGGAATTATGAGCGTTATCCGAAATACCATCATCATCTCGCCACTCTCTTATGTCTTTAGCCCCTTTGTACCACATGGTAATTTCTATTCTCTGATCATTGCTATCCTGCCACGTGTCCTAATCGGAATCACTCCCTACTTTGTCTATAAATTGCTTCCGAATCAAATCGGATTAATTTTGTCTGGATTAACAGGGACTTTAACAAATACCATCTTTGTTTTATTGGGCATTTTTATCTTTTTCTCCAATGTTTATCAAGGAAACATTGAATTGCTGTTAGCTGGAATCGTATCTGTTAACTCAATAGCAGAAATGCTTATCGCAAGCCTGCTAACTTTTACTATCATTCCACGCATAGAATCTTTGAAAAAATGACAAAACCATCTGTATCAACTTACAAGATCGATACAGATGGTTTTTATCAAACTAAAAATAAGGATAAACTTAAAAAATTAGTATTCCATTTTCTTATTGAAAATGGTATAATGAAAGCGGTTATAAAACAAAAACCTAAAGGAGAATACTATGACTTATACGGAAAACTACCAAAAATGGCTTGACTTTACAGGATTACCTGACTATCTCCGAACAGAATTAGTAGAGATGGATGAAAAAACAAAAGAAGATGCTTTTTACACCAATCTTGAATTTGGTACAGCTGGTATGCGTGGCTATATTGGAGCTGGTACTAACCGCATCAACATTTATGTGGTTCGTCAGGCTACTGAAGGTTTGGCAAAATTAGTGGAATCAAAAGGTGAGGAAGCCAAAAAACGCGGTGTAGCTATCGCGTATGACTCTCGTCACTTTTCTCCAGAGTTTGCCTTTGAGTCAGCTCAAGTTTTAGCGGCACATGGTATCAAATCCTATGTCTTTGAAAGTCTTCGTCCAACCCCTGAACTTTCCTTCGCTGTACGTCACTACAATACCATTGCTGGTATCATGGTAACAGCCAGTCATAACCCTAAAGAATTTAACGGCTATAAAGTTTACGGTGAAGATGGTGGACAGATGCCTCCTGCGGATGCTAGTGCATTAACGGAATATATCCGCTCTATCCAAGATCCTTTTACAGTAGAGTTAGCTGACTTAGAAGATAGCAAATCAAATGGCTTGATCACTGTTTTAGGTGAGGAAACAGATGTTAAATACCTTGAAGAATTAAAAGATCTCAGCATTAATCCTAAATTGATTGAAGAGTATGGAAAAGATATGAAAATTGTCTATACTCCTCTACATGGTACAGGTGAAATGTTAGCACGGCGCGCCCTTGCTCAAGCCGGCTTTGAATCTGTTCAAGTTGTTGAAGCACAAGCAACTGCTGATCCAGACTTTTCTACAGTTGCATCACCAAACCCTGAAAGCCAAGCGGCTTTTGCACTAGCAGAAGAATTAGGTCGTGAAGTTGGTGCAGATGTTCTCCTTGCAACTGACCCTGATGCTGACCGTGTTGGTGTTGAAGTTCGCCAAGCCGATGGTTCTTACTGGAACCTATCTGGTAACCAAATTGGAGCTATTATTGCCAAGTATATTCTTGAAGCTCATAAACAAGCTGGTACTCTTCCAGAAAATGCAGCACTTGCCAAATCAATTGTATCAACTGAATTGGTGACCAAGATTGCTGAAAGCTATGGCGCAACCATGTTTAATGTCTTGACTGGGTTCAAGTTCATTGCAGAGAAGATTCAAGAATTTGAAGAAAAACACAACCACACTTACATGTTTGGTTTTGAAGAAAGTTTTGGTTACTTGATTAAACCATTTGTACGTGATAAAGATGCCATCCAAGCCGTTCTTATGGTAGCTGAAATCGCCGCCTACTACCGCTCACGTGGTATGACCTTAGCTGATGGTATTGATGAAATCTTCCAAGAATATGGCTATTTCGCTGAAAAAACTATCTCGCTTACTCTCTCAGGTAAAGATGGGGCTGAGCAAATTAAGGCAATCATGACTAAATTCCGTGATGATTCTCCAGAACAATTTAACGGAACAGACGTTGTGGTATTTGAAGATTTCGCTCTTCAAACGAAAACGGATAAGGCTGGAAATGTCACTAAACTTACTACTCCTCCATCAGATGTTCTCAAATATACCCTCGAAGATGACTCTTGGTTTGCCGTTCGTCCTTCAGGAACTGAGCCAAAAATCAAGTTTTACATCGCAACAGTTGGTGAGACTTTAGCAGAAGCTGAAGAAAAAATTGCCAATATTGAACAAGAAATTAATAACTTCACTAAATAATATAAAAATTGAGGTTAGGAAATATCCTAACCTCAATTTTTTATATTTGCAGTTTGTAAACCGTAATAAACGCCTTTTCTATCCATTAACTCTGAATGACTACCATGCTCTACTATATCTCCATCCACCATCACTAAAATGAGGTCTGCATGTTCAATAGTCGATAAACGGTGAGCAATAATGAAACTGGTTTTTCCGTCCATTAAACGCTCGAAAGCAGACTGTACTAAAAGCTCTGTGCGTGTATCAATGGATGATGTTGCCTCGTCTAAAATAAGAAATTTGGGAGATTTCAAAAATACACGTGCAATATTGATCAATTGCCGTTGCCCCTGTGATAACGACTGCCCGCCATCCTCTAAAAAGGTATCATAGCCATCTGGTAACTGTTGAATAAAAAAATCAGCATTTGCTGCTTTTGCTGCCTTTATGACATCGGAGCGGCTAGCATTTTTGATACCATAAGCAATATTATCATGAATAGTTGCCGTTTTCAGCCATGTTTCTTGGAGAACCATCCCCATATCTTGATAAAGAATCTCACGATGAATCTCTTCTAAGGGAACATTATCAATTAGAATCTGACCATTGTCAACATCGTAAAAACGCATCAAAAGATTGATTAAAGTTGACTTCCCCGCACCAGTCGGACCTACAATAGCTACTTTGGCACCTGCAGGAATATCTAAAGATAGGTTCTTGATTAATGGTTTTTCCTTGTAGTAACCAAAGGTAACTCTATCAAAACTAACCTGACCTAATTGTATCCTAAACGTTGAGTGTTCAACGCTCTCTACCATACTTGGTAAATCTAAAATACTGTAAAGGCGATCTGCACAAGCTAAGGCACTTTGCATCTCTGATAGCACTGATGAAATATCATTAAATGGTTTGGTATATTGGTTAACATAATTTAAAAATGTTGTTAATTGTCCTACCGATAAGTCTCCAGACATAATACGTAAGGCACCAACACCTGTTAACAGCAGATAAATCAAAGCGTTGATAAATCGAGTAGAAGGATTGACTGTTGAAGAATAAAAAATAGCTTGTTTTGATGCCTGAGCATATTGTTCATTAGTCTTTTTAAAGCGTCTAATAAAATCTTCCTGAGCACCCAAACTATGAATCAAATCTTCCTGAGAAATACTTTCATCAATCAATTGCGTTTGTTGGCCTCTTTTTTGAGTTTGTTGACCAAAAAAAACATAACTTCGATTCGCAATAAAACGTGCTAAATATAAAGACAAAGGAGTTAAAACAATCGTCATCCCCATCATTAAAAAGTCAATGTTTGCCATCATGATCATCGTCATGATGATGGTCAAAAAACCAACTAAAAACTGATTAAATATCATTAACAAGCCATTAGCTAATTGCTCAATATCAGTTGTTACCCTACTGACCATATCTCCGATACTGTGTTGATCAAGTTGGGATAACGGGAGTTCATGAATTTTTTTCATAACTTTCTCTCTTAAGCGAAAAATATATTCATAAACCAAGCGTGTATATAGTATTGGATTCACCCATTGAATGATCACATTAAGCAGAATAACACCAAACATCTGACCAATGAGTAAAATTAATCGATGAACCTCCCCTTTGTCCACTAAGTGATCAATTGATTGACCAATCAATATGGGCAGATAAAGCGTCAAAATAACCTGAATTAAGGTTAATAAACTAGCTAGAAAAAACAAAGTTTTCTTTTCTAGAAAATCTTGCTGTAACCGATAAAAAATTGTTCTAGGTTGTTTTGCTCTCATCATGAACTCCTTTTCTCTTGTGAATGATAGATTTCTTGATAAATAGAGCAACTTTCCAAAAGTTTTTGATGGTTTCCCAAAGCAACCTGTTGACCTTTATCTAAGACCAGTATTTGCTGAGCTGTCTCTAGACTTCTTGTTCTTTGCGAAATGACGATCAGATTGGTATCAGCTAATTGCTTTAAATTCGATAAGAGACGACTCTCTGTTTGATAATCTAGTGCTGATGTAGCATCATCTAAGATCAATAACTTGGATTTTCTCAAAAGTGCTCTCGCAATAGTTAAGCGTTGACGTTGACCTCCTGAAAAATTTCTACCAAAGGTTTCTACTATACTATCTAAACCACCTTTTTCTTTAATAAATTCATCAGCCTCTGCCTTTTTCAATGCCTCAAACAACTCACTATCAGAACACTTTCTGGTTAAACCAAGTGTCAGATTTTCTCTAATTGTTCCTTTGAATAATTCTGCCTTTTGTGGAACAATCGCAATCCCTTCCCTCCAAATAAACAGATTCTTAGGGCTTTTCCCTTCATAAAAAAGATCTAATTCACCACTTGTAGGCTGATATAACCCCGCAATCAAGGTTATCAAGGTTGATTTTCCAGAACCTGTCCCACCGATAATCCCTAACATCTCTTCTTTTTTTACGGAAACAGAAATATTTTTTAAAGACGATTGCCTTGCTGTTGGATAAGTAAATGACAGATCAACAATTTTCAAGATTAACTCTTTATCATATTTGATTGGTAAAGAATCATATAGATCTTCTTCTTTTTCATCAAAAATTGCTTGAACACGTTTAGCTGCTATATAGCTCTGGTTTAGAGAGGTCAATAACATCGTTAATTTCAGTAATTCTACTAAAATTTGAAGAAGATAGTTCATTAGAGCCACTATCTTTCCTTGGCTAATATGACCATCTAAGATTAATAAGTGGCCATGCCACAAAAGTAGTAATAAAGTGCCATTTACAATCAGATAACTAAGAGGAGTTAATAAATTTGATAAGTTTCCTAATTTCAGCTGTGCCTGAGTATATTTTTGATTAACAGTTGCAAACTCTGATAACTCAAATGATCTAGCATTAAAAACTCGGATCAGCCTCATGCCCTCTATCTGCTCTCTTGTCAAGGAAATGAGTTGATCGTTTTTTTGGCGAATCTTATGATATAAAGGTGTTACCACTTTTGAAATCATATAAACCAGTATAAATAAAGCCACCACCATGCCGACAAACCAAATTGCTAGTGTAGCATTGATGGTAAACGCCATAACGATTGCCCCTAATACAATAATAGGTGCTCTTAGAAAGAGGCGTAAAAATTGATTAATTCCCGTTTGAATTTGATAGGTATCTCCAGTTAATCGAGCCACTAAACTAGCAGTACCGATATGATCTCTCGATGAACGTGGTAAACGCATCACCTTATCATACAAAGCTAATGTTAACTTTTCAGTATAACCAACCGCTGCTTTAGCAGAATAGTATTGGGCTGTGATGGCAACAATAATCCCTAGAACCGCAAAAACAAATAAAAAGATTAAATCTTTAAATAATAATCCATTATCTTTAGCTGGAATCGCCTTGTCGATAATCGTTGCCACAATCATTGGCACCATTAATTCAAAAGATGCTTCTAACAATTTAAAAAGGGGAGCAAGGATGGACTCCTTGATATACCCCCTAAAGTATTTAAATAACTGCTTCATCTATAAATCACTCAACATTTTAATAAGGACAAGGTTAAACTGAACTTGTCTCGAATAGTAAATATTCCCTCCATTTTGATACAACTCCCCACCTCCATAATAAAGCGCAATAGGATTATAATAACGATAAGTAAGTCCTTCAGTATTTCCTAAACTAGGTGCAACAACCGTCTTAGAATATTTTTTAGCAACAGCAATTGTATTTGCCTTCCCATTTTTGGCAACATATGCAATATAGTTTTTTCCAAAATTATAGGCTTGAACTGCTGTCCAAACATCTACACCTTGTTGTCCAGCCTCAGTTAAATTCTCAGACAATACACTGACGCCTTGACGGACACTTTCTTTATTATCTGTAATACTGTTGGCAACACCTGTAGAACTTTCACTCGATTGCATCAAATCAGCAGCATTCCCTTTGGTCTCGGTGTAAATCATTGCCAAGACCAATTCCTCATTAGCTACTGTATCATTTTCTGCCAAAACCTCTTGTACCAGAGAACGATAGGAAAGAACATTTTGAACATTACGATAGGTTTGATAAAGATAAAAAACAGTAAATAGCGTAAAAATTAAAGCGATAAATTGTCCGATTCGTTTAATCATATTATTTACTCTGTATGTCTTGTATATTTTTAATCAAAATAGAATACGTTCCATCATCATTTTGAATAAACTCAACAGATTCTGCATCTTCATAAACAGCATTAGGTACAATCAATTCGATACCATTAGATAGAGACAACTTTTGATTCTCAAATTTCTTAAGCTGACGAGAATGATCAATATCAGAAATTTCAACTGGTTCTGGAATACTTTCTTTTAACTGATCTACAAAAGTTAAACGTGCCGTCAAATTATTATCAAACAACTGATCAGCTAATTTTTCAGGAGATAGTACCTGCTCTTCTTCTAGGTTTTTATGGATGGCTGATTTAAGTTTTGATTGAAAACCAAAATCATCTTGATTAAAATTATCTGCAATTTTTTTAGCAGTTTGCTCCATTAATTTAATCGATTTTTTAACAGACTGTTCTGGTTGAACTTGCAAAAGATTTTCTGAAAAATAATTTGCAAAAGATCCATTATGCTTAATCCGTTTTTCAATCAAATAATATTGCCTACTTAAACGATTAACAACCAGAGCCTCATCAGGCGTTTGGGCTGCAGAAGGAAGATTATTTTGTGTCATTTTGATAGGATCTACACTATCACTCAGATGCACAAAATTTTCACGTAAAGCAATACGTAGAAAAGCAAAGTATTCCTGTCCTTCTTTATCAAATTGAATAAAAACAAGATCATTTGTTTTTTGATCTTCCGAAATGACAAACTCCTCTTTCCAAAGTTTCGCCACTGCCACCGAAGAGGAGATAAAATCGTCTGTTAGTTGTTCTAAAAAAACATTCTCTACATCAAACACTCCACGTTTAGCTTCATCAGAAAATACTTTCGACAATTTCTTGCGAAAGTATTCATCTATTTTAGGCGTTAAAACCAATTCTTGATTAGATAAAAATAATTCTGTGTCAGATGGGCTAAACTGGTGAATGATGATTTTTTTTATGTAAAAATCCATTAGTTTAAATTCTCATAAAGGGGGAAAGCATCTGTAATGGCCTTAACTTCAGTTTTAACTTCTGCTAAAACAGCTGCATCATCTGCATTCTCCAAAGCTTTCACCATCAATTCCGCAATTTTTCTAGACTCTTCAACCCCTAAACCACGACTAGTAATAGCTGGAGAACCTACACGGATTCCTGATGTTTTAAATGGTGATAACGTTTCAAATGGAATAGAATTTTTATTCAAGGTAATATTAACCTCGTCTAAAATATTTTGAGCTACTTTACCATTTTCAACTACTCCTGTCACATCGACTAAGAAGAGGTGGTTATCCGTACCACCAGAAATGACACGGAATTTATCATGTTTTAGGAAAACATCGGCCATAGCTTGAGCATTCTTAATCACATTCTCTCCGTACACTTTAAATTCTGGGTCGAGAGCTTCTTTGAAAGCCACTGCTTTAGCTGCAATCACATGCATCAAAGGACCACCTTGTAAACCAGGGAAAATAGCTGAGTTAATTTTTTTTGCCAAATCTTCATCATTTGTTAAAACAAGGCCACCACGCGGTCCACGAAGCGTTTTATGAGTCGTTGTCGTGGTGATATGTGCATATGGAACAGGACTTGGATGATGACCAGATGCTACTAACCCAGCAATGTGGGCCATATCTACCATTAAATAAGCACCTACGCTATCAGCAATCTCACGGAATTTAGCAAAATCAATAGTACGTGAATAAGCAGACGCTCCTGCAACAATCAATTTAGGTTGTACTTCCTTGGCTTGTTCCAAGATGGCATCATAATCCAAATAATGCGTATCTGGATCAACAGAGTATGATACAAAATGATAAGTCTGTCCAGAAAAACTCACAGCTGCACCGTGTGTCAAGTGTCCACCCGCTGACAAGTCCATTCCCATTACAGTGTCTCCTGGCTTAATCAAAGCCATGTAAGCAGCTGCATTGGCTTGACTTCCTGAATGCGCTTGAACATTGGCGAATTTTGCACCAAAAATTTCCTTAGCGCGCTCAATTGCTAAGGTCTCCACAACATCGACACAATCCGTACCACCGTAATAACGCTTACCAGGGTAACCTTCAGCATACTTGTTGGTGAGTAAAGTTCCTTGGGCTGCCATCACAGCTTTTGAAACAACGTTTTCAGACGCAATCAACTCAATATTATTTTGTTGACGGTTTTCCTCTGCATGAATGGCTTCCCAAAGAGCAGTATCAAATGCTTGGTAATCATCTTTATCAAAAATCATCATCTCTCTCCTTAAAATACAATTTCTGGAACAGCAAGACTAATCTCTTCTCTAGTAATCGTCCCTTGACGAAGAATTTTAGCCTTGTGACCTGTTAAATCAAGTATTGTTGAATCCCGACCAGTTAGGGCAACATCATCTGAAAAACCCGTTACTTTCTGATCGAATGCCTCTAGTATAGCCAAATAGTTTCTTCCACTGACTTGACCTGAAATATTAGCTGATGGCCCAATCAAAGGACCACATTGCTTAATCAACTCTAGGGTAACTGGATGATTTGGGACACGAAAACCAACGGTTTTTAGACCCGAATTAATCCAATAAGGAACATTGTCATTTGCTTCTAGAATAATGGTCAATGGACCTGGCATAAACCTATTATACACTTTTTCAAGATATTTTGGCTGATTTTTAGAAAATTTTAAAATATTCTCAAAATTTCCAACATTTAAATTCAATGCTTTTTCTCTCGGTCTTTTCTTTAAGGTGTAAACCCTGTTAACCGCTTCTTCATCCAAGGCTTTAGCAAAGATGCCATAAACTGTTTCTGTTGGCAGTATAACGGCTCCTCCAGAATCTAATATTCTTTTTAAATCATCCATTATCGACCACAACCATTCTATTTTGATCAAACATATCCTTTAGAACACGTACACGCTTTGAACCCAGATAGTTTCTTACAAGAAAGGTAAGATCGTCTCCTTGCTGGTAACCAATCTCAAAATAAAGTTTTCCTTCATCTTTCAAAAACTCTGAAGCCCCTGAAATAATCCGACGGTATATTGCTAAACCATTTTCCTCTGCAAATAAGGCAAGATGGGGTTCAGACCTTAGGACATTGAGATCAACTTCTTCCTTATCTTCATAGGATATATAGGGTGGATTTGACACAATAATGTCAAAATCGGATGTCACGATACAACTATAAACATCAGACTGCATAAAGGTAATCTCTAGTTGATTTAGCTCTGCATTTTCACGAGCTAAATCCAAAGCTTCATTTGAAATATCGGCTGCATAGACCTCCCAATCAGGCCGTGCCTGCTTTAGTGCAAGCGCAATGGCACCACTCCCTGTTCCAATATCTAAAACTTTTAATGTTTGATAGGGATTCTCATTCAAGATTAGATGAACTAACTCCTCTGTCTCTGGTCTCGGAATTAAAACACGTTCGTCAACCTTTAATAACAAATCACAAAAATAAGTATCCCCTATGATATATTGAGGAGGGTAATGCTGCAATAAATCTCGAGCAATTTGCTGAAGTAAACGCTGGTCTTCTACTGATATCTCTTGATTCAGACTTAAAATAAGATGTGTTTTGGACCATTTTTTTAAAGCTTGAAAAACATAGGTGAGGGCCTCTTTTTCCTCACCTACACTTTCTAATTTGCTCTCCAACTGGCCAATAACTTGTCCATACGTTACCATTTATTTATTCAACTCTTCTAACTTCTGTGTTTGATCATATAAAACCAAAGCATCAACGACTTCATCTAACTTTCCAGATAAGATAGTGTCAAGTTTTTGAAGCGTCAAACCAATACGGTGGTCTGTCACCCTATTTTGTGGGAAATTATAAGTACGGATACGCTCTGAACGATCCCCTGTACCAACGGTAGATTTTCGCTCTGCATCTTGCTCATCTTGGGCAATTTGCGCAAAGTGATCAGCAACTCGTGCACGAATAATCTTCATCGCTTTTTCACGGTTCTTCTGTTGAGTACGCTCTTCTTGCATTTCAACCTTAATATTGGTTGGCAAGTGAACGATACGGACTGCTGTGGCAACCTTGTTGACGTTTTGCCCACCAGCACCAGATGCATGGTAGATATCAACACGGAGGTCTTTTGGATCAATATCGTATTCCACCTCTTCTACTTCCGGCATAACAAGAACAGTTGCCGTTGAAGTATGAACTCGACCTTGACTTTCTGTCACAGGGACACGTTGCACACGATGTGCACCAGACTCATATTTTAGTTTTGAATAAACCGACTGACCCGAAACCATCGCAACGACTTCTTTGATACCACCAACACCATTGTATGATGCTTCCATAACTTCAAAACGCCAACCCTGAGCTTCTGCATACTTCTGATACATACTCAAAAGATCACCAGCAAATAAGGCAGCCTCATCACCACCTGCTGCACCACGAATTTCCAAGATAATATTTTTGTCATCATTGGGATCTTTAGGTAATAGCAAGATTTTGAGTTTTTCTTCGTACTCTTCCTTAGCAGCTTTTGATTCCTTAAGCTCTTCTTTAGCCATTTCTTCTAGCTCTGAATCACCTGATGCATCCTTAATCATCTCCTCAGCATCTTTGATATTTTGAATCACTTGCTTATACTCACGATAAACGATCACAGTTTCACGTGTGTTGGCTTCTTCTTTTGAGAGTTCCATAAAACGTTTGGTATCACTGACAACTGCAGGATCTGATAATAATTCACCTAACTCTTCGTATCGATCTTCTACTGCTTGTAACTGATCATAAATATTCATTATTTCTTATCTCCTTTTATTCTTAAATTTCAGCGGTAAAGTAGTGTTTACGACAAACAGATATGTATGACTCGTGTCCCCCGATTTTAATTTGATGACCTTCATAAACTGGTCGGCCATTTTCCACTCTTAAAACCATGGTTGCTTTTTTAGAACAATATTGACAAATCGTCTTAATTTCATCAATTTTATCAGCTAATAGCAACAATTGTTTTGATCCTTCAAACAATTCATTTCTGAAATCATTTTTTAAACCAAAAGCCATAACCGGAATATCCAGCTCATCAACCACTCTAGCCAAATCATAAACATGATGGCGTCTTAAAAATTGAGATTCATCAACTAAAACACAATAGGGTTTCGGAGTGATGGATTGCACAAAACCAAAAATGTCTGTATCTTCCTCTATTGCAACAGCTTCTCGACGCATCCCAATACGACTCGAGACAATTCCAAAACCATCTCGCGTATCCAAGGCACTAGTCATAATCACAACAGGTTTTCCTTGCTCCTCATAGTTGTGTGCAACCTTTAAGATTTCGATAGTTTTTCCAGAATTCATGGTCCCGTACTTATAATATAATTGAGCCAATTTCCCGCCACCTTCTACTAATATCCTATCCATTTTATCACAAAATAATAGAATAAGCACTAGCTAAGATGAGGAATTTTTCTATGCTTTTTGTTTCATTTATGTTAAAATAAAGCTATACTTTTCTAAGGAGATAGTTTATGCCATTTATTAAAATTGATCTTTTTGAAGGTCGCACAGAAGAACAAAAAATTGAACTTGCACGCGAAGTTACCGAGGTGGTTTCACGTATCGCTAAAGCTCCTAAAGAAGTTATCCATGTCTTTATCAACGATATGCCTGAAGGAACTTATTACCCACAAGGTGAAATGAAGAAAAAATAAGCCTTATCCAAACTTATACATCAAAAAGGCTAGAATATCAATTCTAGCTTTTTTGTACTATGATCTTTAGCGATATAGCTTGATTTTAAGTATAGAAAACGCTATCATATAGATAGTTCATCAGAAAGGTTGAAAGTATGTTTCACCAAAAATCACAAAAGATGATGGGAACTCTTGTGAGCATCACTATCTTTTCTTCTAATCCACTCCCCATTTTAGAAGAAGCCTTTGAACTACTAGCTAATTTGGAAAAGAGATTTAGCGCTAATGATCCAGATTCTGAATTGATGCAAGTGAATTATGCAGCAGGTTCTCACTCTCGCTCTGTTCACAAGGATCTTTTTCATCTGATAGAATTTGGGAAAAAAAATAGCTTAATAGCTGGTTCCCGCCTAAATATTGCCATAGGTCCTTTGGTAAAAGAGTGGAAAATTGGGTTTAGAGACGCTAAGCTTCCAGAAGCTGATGTCATTCGCCAAAAATTGAAGATAACAAATCCCAAAGATATTATCCTTTCAAAACAAGATAAAAAGGTTTTTTTACGTCAAAAAGGAATGGAAATTGATTTAGGAGCTCTAGCAAAAGGTTATATTGCTGATTTACTCCTGGATTTTTTAAAAAAACAAGCTGTATCAGCTGCTTTGATTAATCTAGGAGGAAATATCCTCACTTATGGTCCTAATCCTAAAAGACAAGATGGTAATTGGCAAATCGGTATCCAAGACCCATCATCAAAATTAAAAAAAGAAGTCTTGTTACTTGGTATAAGAAATAAAGCTATTGTAACTAGTGGCATCTATGAACGTTATTTCTCACACCAAAATGCAGTCTATCACCATATTTTAGATCCTATGACAGGTTATCCCATCAAAACAGATATGACCAGTTTGACTATCATTGCACCAAGTGCTCTGGAAGCCGAACTTCTATCTTCTCGCTGGTTTGGTCAGGCGCCTTCTGAACTTTACAGGCACATCAAATCTAATAAAGATTTGGCCTTTATCTGTATCACCAAAAACAAAAAAATAACGGCTTCGCCGTCCATCCTCCCTTATTTATACCACACTAAAGAAAGAGGTTAATATGCCTAAAATTATCGCCCTTGTTGGAACTAACTCCGATCAGTCTACCAATCGCACATTACTAGAATTTATTCAACGTTATTTCGCTGAAAAAGCCGATATTGAACTTTTGGAAATTAAAAATCTCCCTGCATTTAATAAACCTGCTGATGGCAATGTCCCTGAGATAGTCGAAGTGTTTGCTGATAAAATTTTAGATGCAGATGCACTTATCATTGGAACACCCGAATATAATCACGCTGTACCTGCTGTTCTCCAAAGTGCACTGGAATGGCTATCGCTTGGCAAGCGTCCTCTTCGCTACAAACCCGTACTCATCACGGGGGCATCTTATGGACCTCTTGGCTCATCACGTGCGCAAGCACAACTTCGCCAAATCCTTGATGCTCCTCAACTACGTGCCTGTGTTATGCCAAGCTCTGAGTTTTTACTCCCATATGCACAAGAAGCATTTAATAGTAGTGGCTATCTTTTAGATCCTAAACGCATTGAACAATTAGAAATTATTTTTGATAATTTCCTGGATTACATCGAGGTTATCAAACAACTACCTTCAGCAAAACTATATCATCTCGGTGAAACTGAAACTTATAACTGGTAAGTTAGATCAATAGAAAAATTAAGAGGAAGTAAAAACATGAAAATCGTTGGTATTGTAGGGTCAAATTCTGACTTCTCATATAATCGTATCCTACTTCAATATATAAAAAAACACTTCGACTACCTTTTTGAGTTAGAAGTATTAGAAATTAAAGATGTTCCACTTTTTAATCAAAGTGATGCCAGCTTTATTGATGATCCTGCTGTTAATAACCTACGTGAAAAAATTGCAGCGGCTGATGGTGTCATCATCACAACTCCTGAACACAATCGTACTCTACCATCTTGCTTAAAAAATGCCCTAGAGTGGCTTTCATTTGAGCAACATCCTTTCAAGAATAAACCTGTTATGGTACTAGGGGCCTCTTATTTCGATCAAGGAGCTGCTCGAGCACAATTACACTTACGCCAAATTCTCGATGCTCCTGGTTTAGAAGCCTTAGTTATGCCTGGGCATGAGTTCTTACTTGGCAATGTAAAAGAAGCGTTCAATCCACAAGGTGACTTAAAAGATGGTCCAACTGTCGCATTCTTAGGACAAGGTTTAGGCAAGTTTGCCAAATTCGTTAAAGTTGCAGAACAATTTAAATAAAAAGTGTTAAAAAATTAACCTCACCCTAACAGCTAGATTCTTTCTACCTAGCTGTTAGGGTGAGGTTTTATCGTCCAAATACTTTTTTAAATATCAGCTTGAGTAAACACAACTTGACCATTTTCAAAAGCAGCCAAGCGAGCGAGCGAAACGACATTAACACCTTCTTTTTCCAGAAGCTCTCTACCATCTTGGAATGATTTTTCAACTACAATCCCAACTGCTGCAACCTTGGCACCTGCCTGCGTAATAATCTCAATCAATCCTTTTGCAGCTTGTCCATTTGCTAAAAAATCATCGATAATTAATACTTTATCATCTTGAGAAATAAACTTACTGGCAATAGAAACTTGACTAGTAACTTGTTTGGTAAATGAATACACTTCTGCTGTTAAAATACCTTCTGTCATCGTGATATTCTTTGCTTTTTTAGCAAAAACCATCGGTAATCCTAAACTTTCAGCAACATAGATAGCTGGAGCAATACCAGATGCTTCAATTGTGACAACTTTTGTAATCCCCGCATTTTTAAAATGATCAGCAAATACTTTTCCAATTTCTTTCATCAACTGATAATCTACTTGGTGAGTTAAAAAAGAGTCAACTTTAAGGATATTTTCTCCCAATACTTGACCGTCTTTTAAAATACGCTCTTCTAACAACTTCATAGGATACCTCTTTCTGATAAGCAATTTGATTTAGTAAAATTATGACATAAGTAAAGCAAAAAGTAAAGTTTCAAAAAATTCTATTTGAGCTAAAACTTATCATAAAACCTTCTACTAAAAAAACTTCATCATACAAAAAAGACACTTAGGAAACTTAAACTTTCTTAGTGTCTTTTTGGAGCAATTCCTATTAGATGGAATCACCATTCCAAATGGAGTTTTTCACAACAACATAATCAACATGCTTAAGACTAGATAAATCTTGTCCGCCCGCATAAGAAATGGAACTTTGTAAATCTTGTTCCATTTCAATTAGGGTATCTACTAAATGTCCTTTTGTTGGGAGTAAGATTTTTTTCCCTTCAACATTCTTATGTTCCCCTTTTTGATACTCAGAAGCTGAACCATAATATTCTTTAAAATATTCCCCGTCAACTTCTACAGTTTTACCTGGGCTTTCAATATGCCCAGCAAATAGAGACCCAATCATGACCATATTAGCACCAAATCGAATAGATTTAGCAATATCTCCATGCGTACGAATACCTCCGTCAGCAATGATTGGTTTTGTTGCAGCTTTTGCGCACCAGCGTAGAGCAGCTAACTGCCAACCACCTGTTCCAAAACCAGTCTTAACTTTAGTGATACAAACCTTTCCAGGCCCTATCCCTACTTTGGTCGCATCTGCACCTGCTTTTTCAAGTTCACGGACAGCTTCTGGAGTCCCTACATTCCCTGCAATCACAAAAGTATCTGGTAATTCCTTTTTGATATGTTTGATCATTTTAATGACACTGTCAGCATGACCATGAGCAATATCTATTGTAATGTATTCCGGAGCATCTGCTTTTAAGTTTGATACAAATTCGTATTCATACTCCTTGACACCTACAGAGATGGAAGCTATCAAGTTTTGATCGTGCATACGTTTAATGAAAGGAATACGACCTTCTTCATCAAAACGGTGCATAATGTAAAAATAACCGTCTTTCGCAAGTAACTCAGCTACATCTTCATCTAAAATAGTTTGCATATTTGCTGGAACTACGGGTAATCTAAAACTATGATTCCCTAATGTCACACTTGTATCTGCCTCTGAACGGCTGTTAATAATACACTTATTTGGAATAAGTTGGACATCTTCATAGTCAAAAACTCGAAATTCATTAAGCATAGTTTGTCTCCTTGAGTAAAAAATGACCTTCCTATGCGTAACCGCATCGCTAGGCAGTCTCACCACTGCCCTTCCGTTAACCTATATTATCTAAAATTTTCTAAAAAATCAAAATTTTTATCTCCTTTTTAAAATAATGTTCGTAAATAACGAACATTATTTTAAAAAGAGGCTAGATTTCTATCTAACCTCCAAAGTAATAGTCAATTCATTTACTATTTTCAAAAAATCTCTTTCAGACTGTTTCCCCTGTAAAATCTAAAACCATGCGCCCTTGAATAGTTCCAGCTGCCATTTCAGAAAATACAGCTGGTGCATCATCAACTGGACGTTTTTGCACAACTGGCACAACCAGACCCTCTGCACCAAATTGGAAAGCTTCTTCCAAATCTTTTCTGGTACCAACAAGTGATCCAATAACCTGAATACCATCAAGGACTGTTTTAACAATGCTAAGCTCCATGTATTCAGACGGTAAGCCGACTGCTACTACTTTTCCACCTGCTCGAACACTATCAACTGCCTGATTAAAAGCAACTTTTGAAACAGCTGTCACACAAGCTGAATGGCATCCTCCAGTTTTTTCCTGTATTAAGGCCGTAACATCTTCAACCTTATTAGCATTAATAATGATATCTGCACCAACTTCTTTAGCTAGTTCCAGCTTATCATCATTAACATCAATGGCCACAACATGAGCATTAAATACTTTCTTAGCATATTGAACAGCAAGATTTCCTAGGCCTCCGACTCCAAACACAGCAATCCATTGCCCTGGAGCCGCACCACCTTCTTTGATGGCTTTATAAGTAGTTACACCTGCACAAGTGATGGAACTAGCTTGAGCTGGATCCAAGCCTTCTGGAACTTTTACAGCATAATCCGCTGTTACCACTACATACTCAGACATTCCTCCATCAACACTATATCCAGCATTTTTAACGCTTCGACAGAGGGTTTCACGACCAGTAGTACAGTACTCACAGTAGCCACATCCTTCAAAGAACCAAGCGATTGAGACCCGATCTCCCACTTTCAAAGAAGTGACATCATCAGCAATTTCTGTTACAACACCGATACCTTCATGGCCTAAAATTCTACCTGGAACTTTTCCAAAATCACCATTAGCTACATGCAAGTCAGTATGGCAGACACCACAATATTCTACTTTTACTAAGGCTTGCCCTTCTCCAACCTGTGGTAAGGCATGATCTACTACTTCTACACCATTTGCTTCTTGATTAACAACAACTGCTTTCATAATTATTCCTCCAATACGATTTGAAAAGCACATGTGTTTTTTATTTTGTAATCGTTTACATTTTCATTATAATACTTTCAAAAATATTGTCAAGTTTTTGTGAAAATTATATCAAATTTATTTTTTAATCATTGGACTGATTTCTCTTCAAATCTCCCCTACTGTTATCAAGAGGGATTTCTTGGACAAAACTAAGTATTTAGAGTTAAAACTACTCAAATAAAATCATTTTTTTCATAGAGACTGCTAGACAGCTTTTTTGATTTTTCTTTCTAAAAAGGCTATCATTTCAGTATGAAAATTTTTATAGTTGAAAACCAATTACACGCTCTTCAAGCATTTATTGAAAAAAATTTTTCCTTTCTCTTTGATTTTACTACTGGTCAACAATGCCATAATCAGGATTTTGACGGATATCTCATTCTAACTCATTCTAAAACTCCTTTAATAGCAGAATTTCCAATTGATAAAACAATGGTCATCTGCTTGGGAGAGGACACAGTACTCCCTTATCAATTTGTTCTTCATTTTAAAAAGTGGGAAATCGAGAAAAACGGCTTTCCATCTGGAGAAGATTATCACATTTTGTCACAAGGACTTATGCAATTTTTTCTCAGCTTAAATAAAAAAATAGAGCTTCCTTTTGACATTACCACCTTCTCTAAAGATGGAAAAGTAATAAAACAATCTGATACTAAAGCTGATAGCTACTCTTCTTTTTTTGTAAAAGAGGACAGACTTTCACCTAAATTACTAGCTTCTTTATCCAAAGGACAGCCTCATTTTTTTCATAGCCCTGGTTTTGACGACAAACAATATATTGTTGAAACCTATCATGTCACTGACACCTCCATTAGTCGTTTAAATTTAGACTTTATGCCCTATTTGGATTGGTATCTGACAGAAACATTTCAAAGTGTTGTTGGTAATTCAGATGCCACCTCAAGTGCCTCAATTAGTATCTTAGAAGACGATGAATTCTAACCGCTTCCAAAATAAACTAAATAAAAAGATGCTGTTCATTCTGAACCGCATCTTTTTATTCTTTTTACTTAATCATTTGTTTTTGAATCTAAAGCTTGAGCTGCCGTAATAATAGCCAACTTGTAAATATCCTCGTCATTTGATCCACGTGATAAATCATTAACAGGTTTATTTAGTCCTTGAAGAATCGGTCCAATTGCTTCAAACATTCCTAAACGCTCAGCGATTTTATAACCAATGTTCCCTGACTGCAAATCTGGGAAAATAAAAACATTAGCATAACCTGCAACCTTGCTTCCTGGCGCCTTAATTTTTGCAGCAGCAGGAACATAAGCAGCATCAAATTGCAATTCGCCATCAATTCGAAGATTAGGGTTCAACTCTTTAGCTAGACGGGTAGCTTCAACTACTTTATCAACATCTGGAGATTTCCCTGAGCCTTTGGAAGAGAAACTAAGCATCGCAACATTAGGGTCAATGTCAAATATTTTTGCCGTCTCAGCAGTGTTGACCGCAATTTCCGCCAACTCCTGAGCGCTAGGGTTGATATTAATCGCACAATCTCCAAATAATAATTTTTCACTCGTACTCTCACGGTTCATGATAAAAATACCTGATGTCCGAGAAACCCCTGGCTTGGTTTTAATAATTTGTAAAGCTGGACGAACCGTATCAGCTGTTGAATGAATGGCACCAGAAACCATACCATCAGCTAGCCCCATCTGAACAAGCATGACTCCAAAATAATTAACATCTCGTAATGTTTTCTTCGCTTCTAATTCTGTTGTTTTTCCTTTACGAATTTCAAGGAAAACTTTTAGCATGTCATCCATCTGCTCATAGGTGGCTGGATCAATAATCGTAAACACATCACCATTAAATCCTACTGCTGCTAATTGTTGCTTGACTTGCTCTGTTCGCCCTAAAATAATGGGATCAGCTAAGCGCTCAATCTTTAATCGTCCAGCTGCTGTTAAAACACGTGGGTCAGTCCCTTCTGGAAAAACAAGTTTTATATTTTTTCCTGAAACTTTTTCTTTTAAGATGTCAAATAAAGACCGCATTATGAACCCTCTCTCTAAATAATATGCATTTACATGATAACGCTTTCAACAAAAAATGTCAAGTTCTAAAGTTCTGTAAACTCGCATTAAATTATATCATGTCTGTCACAAAAAAGCTTCTGAACCGTTTTAAATTTTACAAAAAATGAAATAGCCCAGCCTCAATAGGCTAGACTATTATATGTTAGGCTTAAGAGTTTGTCTTACACGTTCAAAATCATCAGGGAGAGGACTTTCTATCACCAACTCTTCACCTAAATAAGGATTTGTAAAAACTAAGCGATGGCAATGAAGTGCTTGTCTCTCAATACCATAATCAAGAGATCCCCCATATAAGTCATCACCTAACAAAGGAAAACCTATATGCGCAAAATGCACTCTGATTTGATGGGTTCTCCCCGTGTGTAAACGAATATCCACCAAATAGATATCGCCAAATTGCTCTACTATCTCATAACTAGTGTGAGCATATTTTCCTGATTGATGGACACGACGTGTAATAATACTATCTTCATCACGCGCAATGGGTGCTATAATCTCCCCTTTTTGCTCTAATTTCCCCTTACCATGCACTAGAGCATAGTAACGCTTTTCAATCGTTTTTCGTTGAAGTTGCTTGTCCAATCTCGCATGGGCATAACCATGTTTTGCAAATAACATCACACCACTTGTATCTCTATCCAAACGTGTGACAATATGAACACGCTGATTTGGATATTGATTTTTCACATAATACCCCTTGATGAAATTTGCAATTGTGCTGGTATGATTCATACTAGGAATACTCGCATAACCATAAGGCTTGTTTAAAACCAAAAAATGATCATCCTCATAAAGAATATCTAAATCAAACAAAACAGGTGTTAATGTTTCATGCGGTGTCTCATTAGGAATTTCAACTTCAACCTTGTCCCCAATTTCTAGCATATGGATTGCATTACGTTCAACACCATTAACCCAAATGCCTCCTCCTTTAAATTTGATTTTAGATAGGAGACCTTTTGAAATTTCGTGGCTTTTTAAAAATACCTTGACTTTAGAAGGCCTATCTGCAATAAACTCAAATCTCATGTCCAATTTCTCCGATGAAAGCCTCACGAACCCGATTCCAAAAACTAGTATGTCTAGGTGTTGCAACAAATTTTATTTTTTTAGGATCAATTTGATAAGAAACCTTAGCGACATTTTTATGTGTAAAAGTCTTATTATCCACGGACATCGTATAACTTCCCAAACGTTTTGGGATAATTTCAATCTTATCTTTTTTAGGAACAATAAGAGATGAGCCAATCGTGCGATAGACGCGATTATTTAGACTAGAAATCTCTGTCAATTGTAAAGCTTCTATCGTCGGATGTAAAATAGCTCCGCCTAAAGACTTATTATAGGCAGTACTACCTGTTGGAGTTGATACGGATAAACCATCTCCTCTAAAACACTCAAATTGAACATGATTGATGATAACATCAGCCACCATTGTTTTTTCAATACTCTTAATCGTTGCCTCATTAAGTGCTCTTGCCGTAAGGACTCGTCCATCAGCCAAAGTGGTACGGATGTTTAAAACGGGATAGGAAACACTTTCTCCTTTGTCAGCCCGTAATGTTTCAATCAGCTCATCTACTTCAAAATCACGATAATCTGTATAAAAGCCTAGATGTCCTGTATGAACACCCACAAAACGTACTTTATCTAAAATAGATTCATACATGTGAAAGGCTGATAAAAGCATCCCGTCGCCACCTATTGAAATCACAATATCAGGATTTTTTTTGGTCAAATAAAAAGCGTGATCATCTCTTAAGACCGAAAAGAGTTTTGAAGCTACTCTTTTACTTTGAAATTTTCCATTAGCAATAATGGCTACTTTTTTCTTACCTGTAATACTCATCTGTGTCATCACTATTTCCCACACCATCACTTAATTTTCTATTTTCTGGATCAAATAAAAGCTGCGCTTCTTGAATGTCTTCACGTATTTTTCGCATTTCCATATCAAGTTGATAAGCTATTTTTGAGGTAATTTCTAATCGTTCGCGAATATCCGCGGGAAACTCTCCCTTATACTTATAATTGAGCGAATGTTCAATGGTAGCCCAAAAATTCATTGCCAAAGTGCGAATTTGAATTTCTGCCAAAACCGTTTTATAACCATTGATTGTTTCAACTGGATATTCAACAATAACATGATAAGAACGATAACCACTTGATTTCATATTATTAATATAATCACGCTCTTGAACAACCTTCATATCTCTTCTGCGTCTAATAAGTTCCAAAACTTCATCCACATCATCAACAAATTGAACCATGACACGAAGACCAGCAATATCTTGCATATCTTGAGCAAGGTGATCTTCTGTAATTCCTCTTAGAACCATTTTTTCTAGGATACTTTCAACTGGTTTGACACGACCAGTGACAAATTCAATTGGTGAGTGCCGCTTTTGTTTACGAAATTGCTTGCGCATACCTCGAAGTTTAATTTTTAATTCTCCTACAGCCTGAATATATGGATCTAGGAATTCTTCCCAATTTATTGCCACTAAGCAAATACTCCCATCTTGTAAAAACTCTTAAAATTTTATAGAATTATTCTAAATCTATTATAGCATACTTTTAAAGGGAGAAAAGAATAATGAAGCAGCTTGAAATTGAATACAAAACCTTGCTCCATCCAATAGAATATCAGAACCTTCTCAAATTGTTTACGACTGAACCAGTTACTCAAACCAATTATTATTTTGATACTCCTAACTTTGACATGAAGAAAAATAAATTATCTCTTCGTATTAGGACTTTCAAAACCGAGGCAGAATTAACACTAAAAATTCCACAAAAAGTTGGAAATATCGAACATAATCTCCCTTTATCCTTGGAGGAAGCCCATCACATTATTACTTCCGAAACCTTCCCTATAAACGACATCACTAAGCTCATCCAAACCTATCCTATAACACTTAGTGACCTTGGTCTTCTTGGGCATTTGACGACTAAACGCTATGAAGAACAAACACCAATCGGATTAATGGCTCTGGATAAAAATCACTACGCCGATCAGGTTGATTTTGAATTAGAGCTAGAAGTGAGCAATCCTGATAAAGGCAAGGAAGATTTTGAAAACTTTTTACAAGAACAGCAGATTAAATTCAAATATGCTAAAAGTAAAGTTGCCCGTTTCTCTGCCACTTTGAACAGATAATATTGTCAACTTTCTTATTTTTACACTGAAATTTTTGAATTTTTTTGATAAAATAGTAGGGAATAAAGGAAAAAGGAGCCATATTGTCACAATGGTACAAAACATGAAACTCTTCTCGCTTACTTCAAATATCGAATTAGCAGAAAAAATTTCTCAAGCCTCTGGGATTCCGTTGAGTAAATTGTCATCAAGACAATTTTCAGATGGAGAAATTATGATTAATATCGAAGAAAGTGTCCGTGGTTTTGATATTTATATTATTCAGTCCACTAGCTTTCCAGTAAATAATCATTTGATGGAACTATTGATTATGGTTGATGCTTGCAAGCGTGCATCTGCTAATTCTGTCAATGTCGTTATTCCTTACTTTGGCTACTCTAGACAGGATCGTATCGCTGCACCACGTGAACCGTTAACAGCTAAATTAGTTGCCAATATGTTAGTCAAAGCTGGCGTTGATCGTGTATTGACACTTGACCTCCACGCTGTACAGGTACAAGGATTCTTTAACATTCCTGTTGATAACCTCTTTACTATGCCGCTTTTTGCCAAACATTACACTAGTCTTGGTTTAACTGGTGAAGACATTGTAGTCGTTAGCCCTAAAAATTCTGGTATTAAACGGGCTCGTAGCTTAGCTGAACACCTTAATGCCCCTATTGCTATTATTGACTATGCTCAAGATGATTCTAACCGTGAAGAAGGTTATATCATAGGCGAGGTTGAAGGGAAAAAGGCTATTCTTATTGATGACATTATCAACACAGGTAAAACCTTTGCCGAAGCAGCAAAAATTGTTGAACGAGAAGGGGCAACTGAAATCTATGCTGTTGCTAGTCATGGATTATTTGCTGGAGGAGCAGCTGATATTTTATCAACCGCACCAATCAAAGAAATTGTTGTAACCGACTCTGTTGCGACCAAAGAAAAAACTCCTCAAAACCTAACCTATCTTACAGCTGCTAACCTCATCGGAGAAGCACTAGTTCGTATTCACACCAATAAACCTATCAGCCCCTTATTTGCATACCATCAATCAGAAAACAAATAAACATTTTTCACAAAACAATTTGAAGCTGGGTATCTATCCCAGCTTCCTATTTTATATCTATCGAACTCCCCTATTGTCATCAATAGGCATCCTAACACTATTACCATCCCAGTAGTACTGTAAAGTTCACAGCTCCTCCATAACAGATATACTATCACTTCTATTTGAGGTTTTTAGAAAGGATTCTAATCTAAATGATATATCTAGATAACGCTGCTACCACCGCTCTTCTTCCAGAAGTCATCGAAAAAATGACCGAAGTTATGACTTCAACTTATGGTAATCCTTCTAGCATTCATACCCTTGGACGAAAAGCAAATCAAGTGTTAAGGGAACAAAGAGAAAACGTTGCTCAACTATTAGGGACCAAAGCTGATCGTATCATTTTTACCTCTGGTGGTACAGAGAGTAATAATACGGCATTAAAAGGATATGCTTTAGCCAATCAATCAAAAGGAAAGCATATCATTTCGACGAGCATTGAGCATCACTCCGTCTTACATACCTTGTCATTTCTCGAGAAAGAATGTGGTTTTGAGGTTACCTACCTCAAGCCTGTAAATAAAACAATTTCTGTTCAACAAGTACAAGAGGCATTACGTGAGGATACCATCTTAGTTAGTATCATGTTTGCCAATAATGAAACCGGAAGCATTCATCCTATTCAAGAAATCGGACATCTACTCAAGCAACACCAAGCAGCATTTCATGTCGATGCTGTCCAGGTTGCTGGTAAACTTCCTCTTCTACCTGAACAACTAGGGATTGACTTTCTCTCAATCTCAGCACATAAATTTCATGGGCCAAAAGGTGTCGGTTTACTATATGCTGCTCCTCATCAGTTCCATAATCTTCTACATGGAGGCGATCAGGAGCAAAAACGTCGAGCTAGCACTGAAAATCTTGCTGGAATTGTAGGGATGGTGACGGCCTTACAATTAGCACATGACCATATGACCGAACACTTTAATACTGTAGAACAACTTAGAGATACTTTGCTCACCCAATTGGATCCTATTGACTACTATCTTAATGATAGTAAGAATAACTTACCACATGTCGTCAACATAGGATTTTCTGGATATCATAATAGTATCTTACTCACCCAATTAGATCTTGCTGGTTTTTGTGTTTCGACGGGATCTGCTTGCACTGCAGGAACAGTTGAACCTAGCCATGTTTTAGAAGCTTTTTATGGTCAGGGAACTCCTCCCTTACAAGAATCCATTCGAATTAGTTTTTCACATCTTAACACTATAGATGATATTACCTTGTTCGCTGAAAAAATCAAAGAAATAATAGGAAAGTAATTATGGCATTTCATCAAACAATCGAACTCAAAGACTGTCCTTTCATTTACAAGGTTAGTCCTCAAATTAAAAAATTTACCTTACGTGATAATACGTTCTCAACCTCAACCGTTGGGAACTACGAATTATCTCGCTTACTTGAAAAAGTCCCTAATTCAGGGGAAGGATTCTTGTTAAAAATTATCATTAACAAAGATTTGACTGGTGCTAAAATAAATATTACCGATAAATCAGGACTACGCTTAGTGAATATCTTTAAATCAGATGAACATAAAATTTTACAAGATAAATTTTACTTTTTAATGGATAGCTTAGTTGAGCGCCATATTTTTGATAAGGAAATCCGATAAGATGATTGAAATTTTTTATACTAACGGACAGCAAGAATTTCAAGTTCAATATGACAATTATAACGAATTTGAACGCGCTCAATTTTCTTGTCTCACCCCAATTGCTGACCATTATAAAGTTACAAAAGTACTCTATAACGATCATTTATTAGACTATCATGATGTCATGGGAAATCTATACTTTTTCCTATCAAAGCTAGATCATAGTCAATATCAGTAATCTTTTTTTGAAAAAGGGCAAATAAAAAGGATTTAACAGTCTAACTGCTAAGTCCTTTTTATCATTTCTCAGATTATTTTCTAAGCAAATAAGTTGGTAAAGAAATTCACGATAGCTTGCCAAATGTTAGATAAAAAACCTTTTCCAGACTCCAATGCTTGATCTGTACTAAAATTAAGGTTGATTCCCTCAAAGGTTGATTTGGCTTGTGAGATGATACTATCTTTTAGTGAGGATACAGATTTTTTAAAACCATCGGTATTAATAATATCACTTTTGGATAAGTTGACCGCAAAATTCACAATCAACGTAATTTGTTGGCTAGTCATACTTTCTGTTAACCCATAACGAGATAAGGTATCTTCGACAATTTTTCTGACTTGTTCTTCAGTGAGTTGTTGATTAGAAGATTCTGCTAAAGCAGATTTAATATCAGTTAATGCAACATTTAATTTATCAGTATCATACCCTTCTTTTCCTTGGTTTTCCTCATTGATTGTTGAGAGAAGGCTGAGTTCCTCTGATGCTAAATTTTTGTTCTCAGAACTAACCGTCACACCATTTTCTTCAAGAGAATAATAAATACCTGCAAGTGCACTTTCTCCTGTTACCGCAATAGGGGAGGCAACGGATATCTTTGCGTGTTCAATCCCTAAGGTAATAGCTGCATTTCGATACATATCTTCTGTCACCTTTGTGATATTTTCTGGAGTAATGATTTCCACTTCTAAAGCTTTTGTAGAACCCAACTTTTGAATCTTAACAGAAGAATAAAGCTGTAAACTTGAGCCATCTACATCCATTATTTGACTATAAGCATCTGTCGTTAATAGCTTAACCTGAGTATCTTGACTGCTATCATACCCTAAAAGAGATAAGGTTTCTGCCTGTTGCTCTTCTGATAGTGAATATCCCAATACATAGTCAGGTTGAACATAGGCTTCATCTATGACCGTTTGTACCTGACTGCTTTCGGCTGCCAAAACAGGCGTGAATGAAGTGAAAGCCAACATAGCTGTTGATAATGCATAAACGATTTTTTTTAAATTCATCATTTTTCCTTTCTATCTATAAAACAGCTCTTTTCAAAAACCTCTTGTCTTTATTATATCATGCCAAATTGATAAACAGTTACTTAAAACTTCACTCATGCAATTCCAGTGGTAAGCCATCGGGATCAAAAAAGAAGGTCATTTTTTTATTTGTGAATTGGTCATAACGAATAGGCTCGACCTCTATGTCTTTGGATTTTAATTCTTTAACAGCTTCTTCAATGGATTCTACATAAAAAGCTAAGTGCCTCAATCCACAAGCCTCGGGATAATTAGGACGACTAGGCGGTGCTACATAATCTGGTGATGATACTTTATTACCAAAAATTTCTAGTTCAATCTCCCCACACTTTAAATCTAATTTATAATCATGTCGATCTGGTCTATGGTTTTCTCTAATAATTTCAAATCCTAGTTGATGGACATAAAAATTTTTTGATCGTTCATAATCTGATACAATCAATGCCACATGATGGACTTTTTCTAATTTCATAATATTCCTCCACAATACTCTATAATAAAAAAGCCTAAAGGCTTTTTTATTATAGAGTCATCTGATTATAACTTTGTTCAAAAGCTTCAATAATGTCTGAGGAAGCTTTTGAAAACTCAACAGAGCCTTCATAAGTACCATAAACAATGGTACGTTGGGTTGCTTCTGCATCTGTACATGTTACCAATGTAATTTCAGATTTACCTGGTGTATCATCGACCACTTCAACATGATCAGGTGAGACAACTTTGATTTCTGTAATGACATAGGTATATACTTTATCCTTGTCTGTTACATAAATCTTCATTCCTTCTTTGGCATAATCCAAAGGTGAAAATAACATTTCCGAAGAGCCTGTCATCCCAAATACATGGTGACTCGCTAAGGCATAGTTATTCTCTCCTCCCATAACCTGATTTTCTTTCATCGTTCCTGCCCCATAGGTAAGAGCAGTGTTATCCAGTCCTTTAAAAATTGGAAGATTGATTTTTAGTTCTGGAATGGCAATCCCCCCGATAACTGGTAAACTTTGTTGCTCCATCTGAGCTGCCAGAACAGATTCCGAACTAATTGATTCGACCTTTGAAAAATCAAAAGTAGTATTAGCACTTTTATTTTCCTCAATGGTTTCTTTACTGACATTTGAAACTTGATATTTATTTGAATTCATCGCAATCAATGAATTTCGAATAGGTTTATTAAATACTAAAGCTAAACCTATTAGTACCATAATAACTAATAATATACTTGTAAAAATGCTACTTTTACGGCGTTTTCTTTTTTCCACCATTAATAAACTACTCCTTGTCCTGTACTAAATCGTCATCAGATTTTACCAATGCCAGCGTTATAATTTTAGCATTGGTATCTAAACGCATCAGCTTCACACCAAGTGTAGCCCGTCCTGTTTGAGATATATCCGATACACTTGTTCTAATGATAACACCTGTGTCTGTCATCAACATAATATCTTCATCACCTGAGACAGTAGCAAGCCCAGATAGGTATCCATTCTTTTCTGTGATGTTGGCTGTCTTCATGCCTTTTCCGCCTCTACCTTTTGTTGGATATTCTGATGCTAGAGTGCGCTTTCCATATCCTTTTTCGGTAATCACAAGCACTTCTTGTTGATCACAGATTGTGGCAGCACCGATCACATGATCGCTTTCTCTTAAGTTTATCCCTTTCACACCAGCAGCACTTCTTCCCATTTGGCGAATAACATCTTCTCTGAAACGTACAGAGTAACCTGCTCGTGTCCCCATAATGATATCTTCATCACCAGTTGTTAAAAGAACATTAATCAATTCGTCCTGCTCACGTAAAGTGATAGCTTTTAAACCATTTTGACGAATATTAGCAAATTCAGAAGCTCTCGTTCGTTTGACTAAACCATTTCTTGTCGTGAAGAATAAACATTTTTGATCAAGATCTTCTGCTTTTAAGTTAATGATGGTCTGAATAGTTTCCCCTTCGTCTAATTTTAACAAATTCACAATAGGCAAACCTTTTGCTGTCCTGCCATACTCAGGAATTTCATAACCTTTTAGACGATAAACTCTTCCTCGATTAGTAAAGAAGAACATGGCATCATGTGTACTTGTTGAAACTAGATCTTTAACAAAATCATCATCATTTACACCTGTCCCTTGAACCCCTCGACCACCTCGTTTTTGAGTACGAAATTCATCTTGACTTAAACGTTTAATATAACCTTTATTAGACAAAGTAATCAAAACATCTTCTTCTTCAATCAAGTCCTCATCTTCTAATGTCAGAACCTCTCCAACCATTAACTCCGTTCGACGATGATCTGCAAATTTTCGTTTCACTTCATCTAACTCTTCTCTGATGATACGCACTACCCGTTCTGGATTTGCTAAAATATCTTTTAAATCAGCAATTAAAGCCAATAAGACATCATATTCAGACTGAATCTTATCTCGTTCCAATCCTGTCAATCGACGTAGTCGCATATCTAAAATGGCTTGGCTCTGACGCTCTGATAATTGGAATCGACTCATTAACTCTGATTGTGCCAAGCTATCAGTCTCAGAGTTACGGATAATACGAATCACTTCATCAATGTGGTCTAAGGCAATCAATAAACCTTCTAAAATATGAGCCCTTGATTCCGCTTTATCTTTGTCAAATTGAGTCCGACGAACAATAACTTCCTTTTGATGCGCAATATAATTATCAAGAATTTGTCGTAGTGACAAAATCTTAGGAACTCCGTTTTCAATCGCCAACATATTAAAGCTAAAGTTCGTTTGTAAGCTTGTCAACTTAAATAAATTATTCAAAATAACATTGGCTGAGGCATCTCGCCTAACTTCAATCACAAAGCGTACACCTTCACGACTAGACTCATCACGGACAGCCGTAATCCCTTCAACTCGTTTTTCTTGGGCTAACTTAACAATATGCTCATGAACCTTAGTCTTATTAACCATATAAGGAAATTCACTAACAATAATCCGTTCACGGCCTGTTTTTGTCGTTTCTATCTCTGTTTTAGATCTAAGGGTAATAGATCCTTTTCCTGTCTCATAAGCTCTATGAATGCCTGATTTCCCCATGACTAAGGCACCTGTTGGGAAGTCAGGACCAGGAAGAACCTCCATCAAATCACGGGTTGTCACTTCTGGATTTTCCAGAACCAGTTTAACAGCATCAATAGTCTCTCCTAGGTTGTGAGGGGGAATATTAGTTGCCATACCAACCGCAATACCAGTTGCACCATTAACTAATAAGTTTGGAAAACGAGCTGGTAAAACAAGAGGCTCACGTTCACTACCATCATAATTATCTTGGAAATCTACGGTATCTTTATTAATATCGCGTAGCATCTCCATTGCAATCTTACTCATACGAGCTTCGGTATAACGTTGGGCAGCGGCTCCATCACCGTCCATGGAGCCAAAGTTACCATGACCATCCACGAGCATATGACGATAAGACCACCATTGCGCCATCCTTACCATAGCTTCATAAATAGAAAAGTCACCATGTGGGTGATATTTCCCCATGACATCACCAGTAATACGAGCAGATTTTTTATGAGGCTTATCTGGTGTGACACCTAGCTCATTCATACCATATAAAATACGTCGATGAACTGGCTTTAATCCATCTCTAACATCTGGCAAAGCACGAGAAACAATAACACTCATGGCATAATCAATAAAAGAGGTTTTCATCTCATTTGTCAGATTTACATTTACTAAATTTTTATCTTGCATTATCATGCCTCTTTCTTTAGAACAAAGTCACTACTATTATACCACATTTCCTGTATTATTACAGGTCTATAGCATAAACTGAAAAGACTTTTCAATTTGTTTGCAATTTCTCCGTGACAAAATCTATAAAAAGTGCTAGAATATAGTCGTATGGGTGAAAACCCTAACTAAATTTTAAGGAGATGTTTAGACACATGACTGCAACTAAACAACACAAAAAAGTTATTCTTGTCGGTGACGGTGCCGTAGGTTCTTCATACGCATTTTCATTGGTAAACCAAGGAATTGCACAAGAACTTGGTATCATTGATATCTTTAAAGAAAAAACTCAAGGTGACGCAGAAGATTTAAGCCACGCTCTTGCTTTCACTTCACCTAAAAAAATCTATTCAGCTGAATACTCAGACTGTCACGATGCTGACCTTGTTGTTTTAACAGCTGGTGCTCCACAAAAACCAGGTGAAACTCGTCTTGACCTTGTTGAGAAAAACCTTCGTATCAACAAAGACGTTGTAACACAAATCGTCGATTCAGGTTTCAACGGTATCTTCCTTGTTGCCGCTAACCCAGTTGACGTCTTGACTTATTCAACATGGAAATTCTCAGGTTTCCCTAAAGAACGCGTTATTGGTTCAGGTACTTCACTTGATTCAGCACGTTTCCGTCAAGCACTTGCTGAAAAAATCGGAATCGATGCACGTTCTGTTCACGCTTATATCATGGGTGAACATGGAGATTCAGAATTTGCCGTTTGGTCACATGCTAACGTAGCTGGTGTAAAACTTGAACAATGGTTGCAAGATAATCGTGATATCGATGAGCAAGGTCTTGTGGATCTATTCATCTCTGTTCGTGATGCTGCTTACTCAATCATCAACAAAAAAGGAGCAACTTATTATGGTATCGCTGTAGCACTTGCGCGTATCACTAAAGCTATCCTTGATGACGAATCAGCAGTATTGCCACTTTCAGTATATCAAGAAGGCCAATATGAAGGTGTTGAGGATGTCTTCATCGGACAACCAGCTATCATTGGTGCACATGGTATCGTTCGTCCAGTTAATATCCCATTGAACGAAAAAGAATTGCAACAAATGCAAGCTTCTGCTAAACAACTCAAAGATATCATCGATGAGGCTTTCTCTAAAGAAGAATTTGCATCTGCTGCTAAAAACTAATTCATTCCAAAAGCTCGACTTAGTCGGGCTTTTTTTATTTTCTTTTTGATCTAACATCTCCAAAGAGTCTTTAGAATTCACTAACAATATTTATTTTGAGCACTAAAAAAGAGAAAATGATAAACATTTTCTCTTTTTTTGGGCTCTATAATTTCTGTAGTGGGTAAGAACACCGTGGAAATTATGGAGCCTTTTTGAATATAGAAAAAGGTCCCATATGACCTATAATGAAAAGCGACGAAACTCACATTAGAAAGGGTTCATATG
>NZ_JBRUDG010000050.1:0-8034 GCF_053203725.1 Streptococcus porcorum
TGAACCCTTTCTAATGTGAGTTTCGTCGCTTTTCATTATAGGTCATATGGGACCTTTTTCTATATTCAAAAAGGCTCCATAATTTCCACGGTGTTCTTACCCACTACAGAAATTATAGAGCCAAAAGAGAGTCCAGATTCTTTTGAGGTGTTTTTTTATAAGATGAGTTTTTTATCCAAAAACCAATTGCTTAGGAATCTTAAGTTAGTCTTAAGCTAAAAAGACTAAACTATATATAAGAAAAATAAGTTTTTAAACTGAGTAAAAAGAATAGATAAAAGTAAAAGTGCTAGTTAATCCATGTTATAATGGAACAAGAAGGAGAAGGGCGATGATTAAAATTTTATTGGTTGAAGATGATCTAGGTTTGTCAAATTCTGTTTTTGATTTCTTGGATGATTTTGCAGATGTTATGCAAGTCTTTGATGGTGATGAAGGACTATATGAGGCAGAAAGTGGTGTCTATGATCTTATCTTATTGGATTTAATGCTTCCTGAAAAAGATGGTTTTCAAGTTTTGAAAGAGCTTCGTGATAAGGGAGTGACAACACCTGTTTTAATTATGACAGCTAAAGAAAGCTTGGATGATAAAGGTCATGGGTTTGAATTAGGTGCAGATGATTACCTCACTAAGCCATTTTATTTGGAAGAGTTGAAAATGCGTATTCAAGCATTATTAAAGCGTTCAGGAAAATTAAACGATAACACCTTAACTTACGGGGAAATTAGTGTTAACACCTCTACTAACACCACTACTGTTAATGGTTTAGAAGTTGAATTATTAGGGAAAGAATTTGATTTACTTGTTTATTTCCTTCAGAATCAGAATGTTATTTTACCCAAAACTCAGATTTTTGATCGTATCTGGGGCTTTGATAGTGATACCACATTATCAGTGGTAGAGGTTTATGTATCTAAAATACGTAAAAAATTAAAAGGAACTGCTTTTGTAAACAATATGCAGACATTACGCAGTGTAGGGTATATTTTAAAAGATGCTGAGTAAATTAAGAAAAAAATCCAAAACAGAAAATTTTTCTTTTTTCCTTCAATTCTTTACCGTATTTACAGGTATTTTTATTGTAATGACGGTTATCATCTTACAAGTTATGCGGGTAGGGCTTTATTCTTCAGTAGATAATAAATTGATACGGACCGCAAGAGAGATTGACCAGTATGTTACATGGGTAATGGAGATGCCAGGTAATCCAGGAGGAGAGGATACTCAAGCAACAGATGATAATTCAGATCATCCGATGATAGAAGCTGTGCCAACGGAAAAATTAGCAGCAAATACCACCTTTATTCTTTATGATAAAGATGGGAATATCCTTAATAACATTGCTAGTTTGTCTACGTTAAGTAATTTGAAGTTGAAAACTAAAAATTTAAACAGTGTCTATTCAGATAGCCCTAAAAATGACTTGGGCTACTCAGAATCTTTCCATCTGGTTACAGTAAAAGTAGAAAGTTCAACTTATACCGAACTAAAATATGCAACAGTAGCCGTCAATGTGACTCAAATCGAGGAATCGACAGCACGCTATTCTACGATTATTGTTAGCGTGATGATTATTTTCTGGTTTCTTTCAGTTGCTGCTAGTGTTTATCTTGCACGATGGAGTATGAGGCCTATTCTAGCCAACTATGAAAAGCAAAAATCTTTTGTCGAAAATGCTAGTCATGAATTGCGTACACCGTTAGCTGTTCTACAAAATAGATTAGAAAGCTTGTTTAGGCAACCGAATGCTACTGTTTTAGAACAATCAGAAAACATAGCAGCAAGTCTAGATGAAGTGAGAAATATGAGAATTTTAACAACAAATCTCTTGAACTTAGCTAGACGTGATGATGGTATAAAACCAGAGCTAACAGAAGTACAACCTAGTTTCTTTGATGATGTTTTTGAAAATTATACTTTAATCGCTGAAGAAAACGATAAAATTTTTACCTACCAAAATCAAGTGACAAGGTCATTTAAAACCGATAAAACGTTATTAAAACAATTGATGACCATATTATTTGATAATGCTATTAAATACACGGAAGATTCAGGGATCATTGATTTTAAGGTGAGAAGTACGGATAAAAATATCTATTTGACTATCAGTGATAATGGTTTTGGGATTTCAGATGAGGATAAAAAGCAAATTTTTGACCGATTCTATCGTGTTGATAAGGCTAGAACAAGACAAAAAGGAGGTTTTGGTTTAGGTTTGTCTTTGGCTAAACAAATAGTCGATTCTTTAAAAGGAAGTATTCACGTTAAAGACAATCGACCTAAAGGAACTATTTTTGAAGTAAAACTATAATAAAATGACTCTATGATTACTTTGAGAGAGATCTCTTAGAAATCATAGAGTCATTTTTATATGGTAACATCTGTTTAGAAAGCAAAAAAGAGAAGACTGAATTAATCTTCTCCATATGACTTTTAGATAAAAAAAGCCTTTTTATTTAGCAATTTTTGCTGAAAGACGTGCTTTATCACGACCAGCTTTGTTTTTGTGAATCAAACCTTTTGTTTCTGCTTTATCGATAGCTGAGCTAGCAGCACGGAAAAGCTCTTCAGTTGGATTTGCTTCAAATGCTTTGATTGCAGTACGCATAGCTGATTTTTGAGCTGAGTTCTTTTCGTTTTGTTTAACGTTAAGTTCAGCACGTTTGATAGCTGATTTAATATTTGCCAATGTTTTCACCTCCATCTCATACTAACTATCTCATTATATAGGAAAAAATTGGTTTTGACAAGCCTAAATCACTTTTTAAGGTAAATTTTGTCTATTTTATGATGAGGATCCTTGTGTAAAATGAGATCAGCGCGATTTCGCGTAGGTTTAATATAGTCTCTGAGGTTAATCAGATTAATATTTTTCCATGTGCTTTTGGCGATAGCTAGAGACTCAGATCGTGGAAGGTTATTGAATCTATTATAGTAATTGTTGGGATTTTGCTTAGCTAGTGAGAGTAAACTTTCAAATCGTTCTAGATACCATTTCTCAATATGCTTTTCATCTGCATCAATGTAGATTGAAAAATCAAAATAGCCATTGATATAAAGATGATCATTTTGAGGATTTTGGAAAACATTTATTCCTTCAATGATAAGAAAATCGGGAGAAGCGATATGTTGGAGTTGATTTGGAATAATATCATAAATTTCATGCGAATAAATCGGAATATCATAATCTTTTCCATCTTTTATGGCCTCGATCATTTTAACTAGTGCAGGCATATCATAGCTTTCAGGAAATCCCTTTTTTTGAAGTAGTTGTTCTTTTTTTAATTTTTTATTAGGGAATAGGAAGCCATCCGTTGTCATCAGCTCAACCTTGCTATTTTTATAGGTTCGTGTTAAAAGAAGCTGGAGCAAACGACTGGTTGTAGATTTCCCGACTGCTACACTGCCAGATACCCCGATGATGAAAGGGCGTTTTTCAGGTTTATTTTGAAGAAAGAGACTTTTTGAAAAGTCTAAGTGATCAGATGAATGCTTGTAAATATCAATCAAATTGATCAAGGGGAGATAAATGTCAGTGACGTCTTGAATGCTAATTTTATCATTTAAACTTTTGATAGAATCTAATTCATCTTGTGAAAGAGGAGGAGTGCTTAAGTGACCAAGACCTTGCCATTTTTGACGTGAAATTTGTTTAAAGTTTGTTAAATCATACATTATAGAAAACTCCTATCTAGAGGATTATAACATGTTTGCTTCTAATTGTAACCATTTTCATCGAAGAAAAAGTATGCTATAATGAATAAGCAAAAGTTCTAAAAGATGATAGGAAAAAATATGTCAAAAATGTATTACGCAGAAAACCCAGATGCTGCACATGATATTCATGAGTTAAGAGTTAATCTTTTAGGTGATTGGTTTACTTTTTTTACAGATTCTGGCGTTTTTAGTAAAAAAATGATTGATTACGGAAGTCAAGTTCTTCTAAATGCTTTAGAGGTCGAAGAAGGAGGGCGGTTATTAGATGTCGGTTGTGGTTATGGTCCGCTAGGGATTGCTTTGGCAAAAACTAAAGGATTAGATGTAACGATGGTGGACATAAACCATAGAGCTTTAGATTTAGCGAAAAAAAATGCTGAAAAAAACCATGTGTCAGCAAACATTTTTCAATCAAGTGTTTACGATAATGTTGAGGGGGAATTTGATTATATTATTAGTAACCCTCCTATTAGGGCTGGAAAAGAAATTGTCCACCGCATTATATCAGAAAGCATTAACCATCTAGTAGTTGGGGGCACTTTGACAATTGTCATTCAAAAAAAACAAGGAGCACCGAGTGCCAAAGCTAAGATGGCAGAAGTTTTTGGAAATGTAGAGACTGTCAAAAAAGACAAGGGATATTACATCCTTAGAAGTGAGAGAATATGAGAGCAGTAGATTTAATCCAAAAAAAACGTGATGGTCTTGAATTATCGACCGAAGAAATTCATTGGCTAGTCAGTGGTTATGTTACAGGTAGTGTACCGGATTATCAAATGTCAGCCTTAGCGATGGCGATTTATTTTAAAGGAATGTCTATGAGAGAGACGAGAGACCTCACTATGGCTATGGTTGGAACTGGTGAGCAGATGGACCTGTCAGCTATCCATGGTATCAAGACTGATAAACACTCTACTGGTGGTGTAGGTGATAAGGTGACATTAATCTTAGCCCCTCTTGTGGCTAGTTTCGGTGTCCCTGTTGCGAAAATGAGTGGTAGAGGACTGGGGCATACAGGTGGTACTTTAGATAAATTGGAGTCCATCAAAGGTTATCAGATTGAACGAACTAAGACAGAGTTTATCCAGCAAGTTCAAGAAATAGGGTTGTCTGTAATAGGACAGTCTGATCGAATGGTCAAGGCAGATAAGCAACTTTATGCTCTTAGAGATGTGACGGCGACGGTAGATAGTATTCCTTTGATTGCCAGTTCAGTAATGAGTAAAAAAATAGCAGCAGGTGCAGACGCCATTTTATTAGATGTGACAGTTGGTGACGGTGCTTTTATGAAAACTGAGGAAGAAGCTATTCAACTTTCTGAAACAATGGTTTCCTTAGGAAAAGAAGTTGGACGTCAGACAGTTGCAGTCATTACTAATATGAGCCAGCCACTAGGAAGAGCTATTGGGAATCGTTTAGAGGTTCTGGAAGCTATTGACATCATGAAGGGTGAGGGGCGTTCTGATATCACAGATTTTATTTGTGAACTAGCGCAAATGATGTTGGAATTAGCAGGAGTGCAAAAATCACTAGTTGAAATTAGAGAAAAGTTGACTAATGGTGAGGCGCTAGAAAAATTTGAGGCAATGATTCAGGCGCAAGGGGGAGATATAATCGATTTATATCGACCAGTCCAAGTCAAATATGTAGTCGAAGTCAAAGCAGAACAAGATGGATATGTGTCTGCTCTTCCAGCTTTAGAGTTTGGTTTATTTGCAATGAAATTAGGGGCAGGTAGAGCAATCAAGACAGATGCTTTAGATTATGAAAGCGGTATTGTTTTTGATAAAAAAGTCGGGGATGAGATTAAAAAAGGTGATACCCTTGCAAAAATTTACTCAAATCAAAAAATTACTGAAAATCTGCTTACAGAATTCAAAAAAAATGTTAGAATAGGTAGTGAGAGGATTATTCAGAAAGAAATTCTGAAAATAATCAATTAGAAAGAAGGTCATCATGGACTTGAATAAGTATATTGACCATACGCTATTAAAGCAAGATGCTACAAAAGAGCAGATTTTAGAATTAATTGCTCAAGCAAAGCAATATAACTTTGCCAGTGTCTGTGTCAATCCTACTTGGGTAAAATTGGCTCGTGAGGAATTACGAGATAGTGACGTAAAAGTTTGTACAGTAATTGGTTTTCCTCTAGGAGCAACCTTATCAGAGGTAAAAGCATTTGAAACAAAGCAGGTCGTCTCTAATGGTGCAGACGAAGTAGATATGGTGATCAATATTGGTGAGCTGAAATCAGGAAATCTCCAGTATGTAGAAGAAGACATTAAAGCCGTTGTTGAAGCTAGTGGTGATAAGCTTGTTAAAGTTATTATTGAAGCTTGTTTATTATCTGAGGAGGAGAAGGTTGCTGCTTGTCAAGCTAGTGTGAGAGCTGGTGCTGATTTTGTTAAAACTTCTACAGGGTTTTCAACAGGAGGTGCGACTATCGATGATGTTAAGCTAATGCGTCAAGTTGTTGGTGAAGCAGTAGGTGTAAAAGCAGCTGGTGGTGCGCGTACGAGAGAAGATGCTTCGAACTTCATCAAAGCGGGTGCAAACCGTATAGGAACTTCTGCTGGGATTGCTATTATGGAAGGACAAGTTTCAGATGGTGGATACTAACCAATTAGTAAATTTAGCCATTCAAGCCAGCCAGCATGCCTATGTTCCTTATTCTAAGTTTCCTATTGGAGCGGCCTTAAAAACTAAAGATGGACGGGTGTTTCAAGGTTGTAACATTGAAAATGCTAGTTTTGGTTTAACGAACTGTGGTGAACGAACAGCTATTTTCAAGGCTGTTTCAGAAGGATATAGAGATTTAAAAGAGATTGCAATTTATGGTGAAACAAAAGAGCCAATTTCACCATGTGGTGCTTGTCGACAAGTTATGGTTGAATTTTTTCAACCGGAAGCAAAAGTAACGCTTATTGCTAAAAATGGGCAGACGGTCGTGACGACGGTCGGGGATTTACTTCCATATTCGTTTACAGACTTGGATTAGTTTGTGGATGATGTTATTACTTATAACCATTTGGTTTTAACACACGCAACAAACGTTGCAAAAGTTTTTTAGGAGGGTTCAATTTAATGAACAAGAAACTTATTGGTATTGGTCTAGCTTCAGTTGCAGTTTTAGGTTTAGCTGCATGTTCTAATCGTAGCTCTAGTTCAAATAGTGATGCCAAGACTGATCTCAAAGTTGCTATGGTAACTGACACAGGTGGTGTTGATGACAAGTCATTTAACCAATCAGCTTGGGAAGGGCTTCAAGCATGGGGGAAAGAAAATGGTCTTTCAAAAGGTAATGGCTATGATTATTTCCAATCAGCTAGTGAATCAGACTATGCTACCAATTTAGATTCTGCGACTGCTAGTGGCTATAACCTTATTTTTGGTATCGGTTTTGCACTTCATGACTCTATTCAAAAAGCTGCTGAAACAAACCCAGATACTAATTATGTTATCATTGATGATACAATCGCTGATATGGACAATGTTGCAAGTGTAACGTTCGCTGATAACGAGGCTGCTTATCTTGCTGGTATCGCTGCTGCAAAAACAACTAAAACTAAGAATGTTGGCTTCATCGGTGGTATGGAAGGTGAAGTTATCAAACGTTTTGAAAAAGGTTTCGAAGCTGGTGTTAAATCTGTTGATTCATCCATTAAAGTAACTGTAAACTATGCAGGTTCATTTGGAGATGCAGCCAAAGGTAAAACAATTGCTGCAGCACAATATGCAGGTGGAGCAGATGTTATCTACCAAGCAGCAGGTGGGACAGGAGCTGGTGTTTTCAATGAAGCTAAGGCAGAAAATGAAACACGTAATGAATCTGACAAAGTTTGGGTAATCGGTGTTGACCGCGATCAAAAAGACGAAGGTAATTATACTTCAAAAGATGGAAAAGAATCTAACTTTGTTCTTGCATCAACGATTAAAGAAGTTGGTAAGTCACTTCAATTGATTGCAACCAATACAGCAGATGGTAAATTCCCAGGTGGTGAGACAACAACTTATGGTTTAAAAGATTCAGGAGTTGATATTGCCATGACTAATCTTTCTGACGATGCTAAAAAAGCAATCGAAGAAGCAAAAGAAAAAATTATCTCTGGTGATATTACAGTTCCAGAAAAATAATTAAAATTAGCGACCTAGTCGGTCGCTTTTTTAGGACTGAGATATGTATAATATCGGCTCTTTGTCAACTGTAGTGGGTAGATGAAAAGCTAACACCTAGAGAGGACGAAATTCGTTCTCTCTTTCTTTATGTTCAAGGCAATCAAAATCCGTTTTTTAAAGTTTTCAAAGTTCCTGAAACC
>NZ_JBRUDG010000051.1:0-6400 GCF_053203725.1 Streptococcus porcorum
GTTTCAGGAACTTTGAAAACTTTAAAAAACGGATTTTGATTGCCTTGAACATAAAGAAAGAGAGAACGAATTTCGTCCTCTCTAGGTGTTAGCTTTTCATCTACCCACTACAGTTGACAAAGAGCCATTTTTTATACAGCACTTTTTTCCCAGCGTTTTGCCAGTCGGCGTGAAAGGCTTGAGATAATAAAGTTAATCACAAAGTAAGTTAAAGCGACCAAACCATAAAGTGTGAAGACTTGTTCTGGTTCAAAGTAACGCCCCATCAAAATTTGGCTCTTACCAAATAGCTCTTGCAAAGCAATAACAGAATAAAGGAAGGACGTATCCTTTATAACGGTTACAAACTGTGAAATAATAGCTGGTAACATTTTGCGGATGGCTTGTGGGAAGACAATGATGGTGAAGATTTGAAAAGTGGTAAAACCTTGAGATAACCCTGCTTCTGTTTGCCCGTGGTCAACAGCGTTTAATCCCCCACGGATAATCTCAGCTAAAGCAGCGGAGGTAAAAACGGTAAAGGAGATAATCCCGGCTGGAACCGATTTGACTTGGAAAACCAAGAAGATAATAAAAATCCATAAGAGGTTAGGGACATTTCGGACAAACTCAATGTAGATACTAGCTAGGATACGTAAGATGGGATTTTTCCCATTACGCATAACAGCTAGAATTGTTCCAAATATTGTTGACAAAATAATAGCAACAAATGAGATATAAAGTGTTAGCCCTAGGCCTTGTAATAGGAAGCTTAGGTTCGATGCTTTAAAAATATCTGACATAGTAACTCCTTCCTATTTTATAAGCTATAGGCTTTTTTATTAGCTTCTTCTTTACGACGTGCCCATGTAGCAAGTGGGAAGCACATAATGAAGTAAAGAATAGCAGCGCCTGCAAATGCTGGAACGTAGTTTGTGGTATCAAAGGACCACGTTTTAGCAACAAACATAATATCAGCACCAGAAATAATAGCGACCGTTGCGGTATTTTTAATCAAATTAACCACTTGATTGGTCAGTGGTGGGAGAATTGTTCGAACAGCTTGAGGGATAATAATGAGGCGCATGGTATCTGCATAGGTGAAGCCCTGTGATAAAGCAGCTTCTGTTTGTCCCTTGGGAACAGCCTCAATTCCTGAACGGAAGACCTCAGCGATATAAGCACCATGGTAAAGTCCGACACAAATAACACCTGTAAAGAAAGCTGAAATCATAATAGCACCATCTGATAAAATGGCTAAACCATAATAAACAAAGACAAATTGTACCAAAAGTGGTGTATTTTGGAAAAATTCAACATAGATGCGTGATAAAATCTGTAAGAATTTATTTTTACTTGAAGACATAGCAGCAAACACGATACCAAGTACCATGGCAAGTGCTAGTGCCCCAATAGATAACCCTAAGGTATAAAGGAATCCTTTTGCGAATTCTCCAAAGTTTTGAAAAAATTCAACCCAACGAGACAGTGCAAAAGGTCCTGCAACAGTTAAAAAAGTCATATTACCTCCTATTTTTATTCCGTTGGCTCAGCGGATTTTAGTCCATATTTAGCTTGGATTTTTTCTAGACTACCATCATCTGACCATTTCTCAATGAGGGTGTTGATATATTGAATAACCTCTGTGTTGGATTTTTTGGTTGCAATACCATATTCTTGTGTGTTGAAACCTTCATCTAAGATTTTAGTTTTGCTGCTGACATAACCTGACAAGATGGATTTGTCCACCGAAAAGGCTTGAATACGGTTGGCATAAAGTGAAATAGCTAACTCAGGATAAGATCCCAATTCAGCAAATTTAAAGGAAATCCCTTGTTCTTCAGCATAAAGCTTGAGGTTGGCTTTTGTGGTTGATCCTTGTGCGACACCGATAGTTTTACCATCTAGGTCTTTACTTGATGAAATTCCTGAATCCTTATTAACGAGGAAACCAATTTGGTCATAGTAATAAGGGGCTGAGAAATTGTAAGATTCTTGACGCTCAGGTGTGATCGTGAAAGTTGCAATGATAATATCTACCTGTCCGTTATCCATCAAGGGTTCACGAGTCTGAGCAGTTACAGGGGTGAATTGGATTTTTACACCAATAGCTTTAGCAATTTTTCGTGCAATATCAACTTCCATTCCTTCATACTGATTAGTCTCAGAGTTAAGGTAGCCAAAGTTTGGAACATCTTGTTTAACCCCTACACGTAGCACACCAGATTCTTTAATTTTTTGAACTTGACTTGGCAAGGTGTCTGCACTTACTGTTGAAAAAGAAAGGGTGAAGACTATAAAAGCTACTGCAATCGCAAGGAGGTTAAGGAAAAAAGAGTTTTTCTTCATCGTTGTCCTCCTAATCTTCTTTCACTTTATCACTAGTGTGGTTAATAATTTTGCTTAGGAATTGTTGAGCACGAGGCTCTTTTGGATGGTTGAAGAAACCTTCAATATCAGTAGTATCTTCTAAGATCTCCCCGTCTGCCATAAAGATAATGCGATCAGCGACCTCACGGGCAAATCCCATTTCATGTGTCACAACAACCATGTTCATTCCACCTTTTGCCAGTTTTTGCATGACAGTGAGGACATCTCCGATAGTCTCTGGGTCAAGGGCTGAGGTTGGTTCATCGAAAAGAAGAAGCTCAGGCTTCATCGCAAGCCCACGTGCGATAGCGACACGTTGTTTTTGTCCACCAGATAACATGCCTGGGTAAGAATCTTTACGATCCCACATATTAACGTAGGTAAGGTACTTTTCAGCAATAGCAATGGCTTCCTTAGGATCCATACCCAGTACTTTGATAGGAGCTAGGGTTACATTTTCCAAAACGGTCTTATGTGGATAAAGATTGAAATGTTGAAAAACCATTCCGACTTCTTTACGAAGGGCAACTAGTTCCTTAGCTGAAGCATTAGCTAGCTCATGCCCATTTACTTTTAAGCTTCCTGTTTCAATAGATTCTAAGGCATTCATGGTGCGAATGAGAGTCGATTTTCCTGATCCGGAAGGACCTAGTAAAACAACCACTTGTCCTTTTTCAATCTCAAGATTGATGTTTCTGAGTGCATGGTAGTCACCATAGTATTTTTCGACATTTTTATATTCAATAAGTGCCATTTTATCCTCCTTGGTGATTGAGTCTATAGGACTGAATCAATAATTCTTTGTTAGCTTTTCTAACATGTACTTAATAGCTTATCACAAACTTAAAAAAATGTCAAATTTGTCAGAAAATTCTGCACTTGTAAACGTTTGAGGTGTCTGAAAAAAGCTAGAATTTCCAACTTTTACCAAAATTTGATATAATTTTATAAAAAGAATAGGTGAGAAAAAAATATGAAAAAAATATTGGTCGTTGATGACGAAAAACCAATTTCGGATATTATTAAGTTCAATCTCTCCAAGGAGGGTTATGATGTTCTTACAGCCTTTGATGGAAAAGAAGCTTTAGAGCAGTTTGAGGTGGAAAAACCTGATTTGATTATTCTAGATTTGATGTTACCAGAAATTGATGGATTAGAAGTGGCAAAGGAAATTCGTAAAACAAGCCATGTGCCTATTATTATGCTGTCAGCTAAAGATAGTGAGTTTGATAAGGTTATTGGACTTGAGATTGGTGCAGATGACTATGTCACCAAACCTTTTTCTAATCGTGAGTTGCAGGCGCGTGTTAAAGCCCATCTTCGTCGAACAGACAATCTCGGCGCGCAAATTCAAGAAGAGGCCAGTGCTAAAGAAAGTAATAATCTTGTTGTCGGAAACCTTGAGATTGTTCCAGATGCCTTTATTGCCAAAAAACATGGTGAAGAAGTAGAGCTTACTCATCGTGAGTTTGAGTTGTTGCATCATTTGGCTACACATATGGGTCAAGTGATGACGCGCGAGCATTTGCTTGAGACGGTTTGGGGATATGACTATTTTGGGGATGTTCGAACAGTTGATGTTACGATTCGTCGTTTGCGTGAAAAGATTGAAGATACACCGAGCCGTCCAGAATATATTTTGACGCGTCGTGGTGTAGGGTATTTCATGAAGTCTTATGATTGAGTTTATCAAACGTATTATTTTTAATTGGAATTTTTGGTTCCTTGTTCTCTTATTTCTCTTTTTATTTTACTTTATTTATCTTTTGATTCGAAGCTATAAGTTTAATCAACAATTAAAACAGTTGAACCAGAAAGTGACGGCTTTAATTTCAGGGGATTATTCGGATGTCTTGACGTTAAAAGGCTCTTCTAGTTTAGTTGACTTGTCTTCTAGTATCAATGATTTATCAGATGTCTTTCGCATGACGCATGAAAATTTGGCGCAGGAAAAGAATCGTCTCTCTAGCATTTTAGCTTATATGAGCGATGGTGTGTTAGCTACAGATCGTCGTGGAAAAATTATAATGATCAATGCTATGGCACAGAGTCAATTAGGACTTGATAAGGATCAAGCTTTGGAATTGAATGTTTTGGATATTCTTGGCGAGACTTCAGATTATACCTATCATGAACTGTTATCAAAGACACCTGAGGTGACCTTGACACGTCAAAATGAGTTTGGAGAATGGATTAGCTTACGCATCAATTTTGCTCTTATCAAACGGGAAAGTGGTTTTATTTCAGGTTTAGTTGCGGTTTTACATGATACCACTGAACAAGAAAAAGAAGAGCGTGAGCGCAGGCTATTTGTCTCAAATGTCAGTCATGAACTTCGAACGCCATTGACATCTGTTAAATCCTACTTAGAAGCTCTAGATGACGGTGCTTTGACGGAGGCGGTGGCGCCTAGCTTTATTCGTGTGTCTCTTGATGAGACCAACCGCATGATGCGAATGATATCAGATTTACTAAGCTTATCACGTATTGATAATGATAATAGTCATCTTGATGTCGAATTAACGAATTTTACCGCCTTTATGACTTATGTGCTGAATCGTTTTGATCAGATTAAAAGTCAGCAAACGATTGAAGGTAAGCACTATGATATCGTTCGAGAGTATCCTATTTCACCCATTTGGATTGAGATTGATAATGATAAGATGACCCAAGTTTTAGATAATATCTTAAACAATGCTATCAAGTATTCTCCAGATGGTGGTAAAATAACTGTTGGAATGAAGACAACTGATACTCAGTTGATTATTTCTATAGCTGATGAGGGCTTAGGGATTCCTAAAAAAGATTTACCTCTAATTTTTGATCGCTTTTACCGTGTGGATAAGGCAAGAAGTCGTGCTCAAGGAGGGACTGGTTTAGGACTGGCTATCGCTAAGGAAATTATTAAACAACATAGAGGCTTTATTTGGGCAAAGAGTGAGTATGGCAAAGGCTCTACCTTTACCATAGTCCTGCCATATGATAAAGAAAGTGTCGCTGTAGATAACTGGGATGAAGAAGAGGAGTAAATGACAACAAGCGGATTTAAGTATAGTATTTTAGCATCAGGATCAACAGGTAATTCCTTTTATTTGGAGACTCCTAAAAAGCGGATTTTAGTAGATGCAGGCTTGTCTGGTAAAAAGATTACCAGTCTTTTGGCAGAAATTGGGAGAGATCCTAAAGATTTAGATGCCATCTTGGTAACCCATGAGCACAAAGACCATATCCATGGTGTAGGAGTGCTAGCGCGTAAATATCACTTAGATATCTATGCTAATGAAAAAACTTGGCAAGTGATGGATGAACAAAATATGTTGGGAAAAATTGCAGTTGAGCAAAAGCATATTTTTGAACGAGGTAAAGTCTTAACTTTTGGTGATGTGGATATTGAAAGTTTTGGAGTCAGCCATGATGCTGTGGATCCCCAATTTTATCGTTTCATGAAAGATGATAAAAGTTTTGTGATGCTAACGGATACGGGATATGTGAGTGATAGAATGGCTGGGATTATTGAAAATGCAGATGCTTATCTCATTGAATCCAATCATGATGTTGAAATCCTACGTTCAGGGATGTACCCTTGGAAATTAAAGCAGCGTATCTTATCAGATAAAGGGCACTTATCAAATGAAGACGGTGCAGGAACTATGATACGCACTATTGGCAATAAAACCAAAAAAATTTATCTTGGACACCTTAGTAAAGAAAATAACATTAAGGAGTTAGCCCATATGACCATGGAAAATAACCTCTTACAAGCTGATTTTGCTGTGGGAAAAGATTTTCAGGTTTATGATACTTCCCCTGATAGTGCCACTCCTCTTAGTCTTATTTAATTGTAAAGTAAAATGTTTGAAAGCGTCTTTCAGACATTTTTTATTTGTTAAAACAGATAGTATCCCCTACTTTTCTCTATAGTCAGTGTACCTTTGTCAATGATGTGAGACCTAAAATGTTATTTTGAAGCTATCCATTTGTTAAGCTTTACTAGGAGCTAGCTCCTAGTAAAGCTTTTCTGATATCGATAGGAGATTTCCATCCTAAAGTT
>NZ_JBRUDG010000052.1:0-6109 GCF_053203725.1 Streptococcus porcorum
CATAGAAGCTCTGGAGAAATTTTTGCAGGAATACCAGGGAAGTGTGCTCTTGATTTCCCATGATCAGCGGTTTGTTGAGAGTATTGTCCAAAGAAAATGGCTGGTTGAGTATAATCAGCTAACTGAGCAACCATAGATGTACTCGCTTAGTCTCTATATTTATGACATTGATGTATTGATATTTTCCTTAGAAGGAAAGAATTAAATATAGGGTATTTTTGATAGAAAAGCTTAGAATAAATAGTGGCACAATAGTAGAAAAGATTACAGATAATTACCCACTATATTTTAGCGAGAAGTATGGTATTAATTTAGAAGCTGAAAAGGAATTTGCAATTGAACAATAAATAACAAAAATATAAAAAAAGCTTGACCTCATATTTATATCGTGATAAAATATTCAAGAACGTGAAAATGTTACATTGCAAATGAGGGGAGTGAAAAAAATGTCAAAAACAGTAGTACGTAAGAATGAATCACTTGACGATGCTCTTCGTCGTTTCAAACGTTCTGTAACTAAAGCTGGTACTCTTCAAGAGTCACGCAAACGTGAATTCTACGAAAAACCTTCTGTAAAACGTAAACGTAAATCAGAAGCAGCTCGTAAACGTAAAAAATTCTAAGAGCGTATAAGAAAAAGATGAGTCTCTCATCTTTTTTCTTTTTTAGCGTTAATTGAATGTACAAAAAGAGACTAGCGTTAACACTAGTCTTCTTTTGTGCTTATTTTTTAGCGAGAAGGTCGCGGATCTCTGTAAGCAATTCTTCTTGAGTTGGAGCAGCTTCCTCAACAGCTTCTTCTTCTTTTTTACCAAGAGCCATAGCAGCATTGGCACCTTTAACGATGAAGAACAAAACAGTACCAACGATAAGGAAGTTGATAACAGCGCTTAAGAAGCTACCGTAAGCAACGCCGTTCCAAGTCAACTGTGCAATGTTTTCTGCACCAGCTGCTTTTAGAGCAGGGTTAAGAAATAGTGGTGTGATAACATCTTCAACAAGTGAAGTAATGATAGCACCAAATGCAGCTCCGATAATAACTGCAACAGCAAGGTCAAGGACATTTCCTTTAAACAAGAAATCTTTTAATTCTTTAATCATGATGTTTTCCTTTCTTTTTCATCATACATGATTATATCTGATTATCTATCTATTTGTCAAAGACTTTGACTTATTTTTTTATTTTACATTACATTTTTTCAATGGTATAATGTAGTATATTGTTTAAAATGGGATTTTTGTGTGGAGGTGATGGTGTGGCGTTAACAAAAGAAACTATTGCTGAGATAAAAAATAGTGTTAACATTGTTGATGTTATTGGAGAAGTTGTCACCTTATCTAAAGCTGGACGGCAGTTTTTGGGGTTATGTCCTTTTCATAAAGAAAAAACACCCTCATTTAACGTTCTAGAAGATCGTCAATTTTTTCATTGTTTTGGTTGTGGTAAGTCAGGAGATGTTTTTAAATTTTTAGAGGAATATAGAGGCTTATCGTTTGTGGAATCCGTTCAGGTTATTGCAAAGCGTTCGGGATTTGATATTGCCCCACAGATTCAAGTTCCTGTAAAAAAAGAACATCCTTACCAAAACTTATTTCAAATTAATCAAGATGCAGCTAAATTTTTTCATGCTGTTTTGATGACAACAACAGAGGGAGAGGCTGCTCGACAATACCTCTATTCAAGAGGTTTAACAGATGAGCAGTTGATTTATTTTAATATCGGTCTAGCACCTGATGCTGCTGATTATCTTTATCAATCGTTATCAAAAAAATGGGATGAAAATACATTACTCAATTCTGGTCTTTTTACTTTAACGGATACGAATAATATATTTGACTCCTTTCGTAATCGCTTGATGTTCCCTCTTTCAAATGATTCAGGTCAGGTGATAGGATTTTCGGGTAGGATATGGACTGAGCGAGATCAACAAGAAAAAAAGGCAAAGTATAAAAATACTCGTGCCACACCCATTTTTAATAAATCTTATGAGCTGTATCACCTGGATAAGGCTAAGTCCAGTATTTCCAAATATCGTGAAGTTTATCTCATGGAAGGCTTTATGGATGTCATTGCCGCCCATCAATCAGGGATAAATCATGCGGTAGCATCAATGGGAACTGCGCTGACTCCAGAACATATAGTGCATTTGCAAAAGGTGACAAAAAAAGTAGTGCTTGTCTATGATGGTGATCGTGCTGGACAAGAAGCAACCGCCAAAGCTTTAGATTTGCTTAAAGACTTTTCTGTCGAAATTGTTCGTCTCCCTAATCAAATGGATCCTGATGAATTTTTACAAAAAAATTCGAAGGAGGCTCTAGCTGACTTATTAAAAGAATCTCGTGTAAGTGATGTGGAGTTTTGGATTCACCACCTTTTACCACATAATTTAGATAACCTGCAAACAGAGATTGCATATGTTGAAAAAATGGCAAAGATTATTGCCAAAGTGCCGTCTATTACAGCCCAGAATACTTACATTTCTCTTTTGGCTGACTTATTACCTGATTTTAACTTTTATCAAATTGAACAATCTGTTAATAATGAACGCCTAAGTACTAGACAAGATCAAGCCATCATCCGTCAAGCTGAAGCTAAAATTAGTATTGATTTACCGATTACAAAACAAATGACTTCACTTGAGCGGGCTGAAAATCATCTTTTTCATCGCTTAATACATCATCCTGATTTATTAAATGACTTTCGATTAAAAGAGGAGTTTCGATTTCAAAGTGCTGCACTTGAGCAGCTATATGACATTTTAAAATTAGAAGGCGAGATCGGAACGATGGACTTGGCCAAATTGGATGATAAGGTCCAATCAGCCTACTATCAAGTCTTGGAAGAAAACCTTCCAAAAGAGGTCACTGAAGAAGAGGTGTCAGATATTTTACGTCAAATCGAGCGCTATGTGACAAAAGAAGAGTTATTAAAACAAAATAAGGCACTACGTGAGAATAGTCATCACGGAGATTTAGACTATGAGACCTTAGCTTTGGAGCAGTTGATTGCTCAGAAAAGAAAAATGGAATAGAGGATAGGAATGACAAAAAGTAAAGAAATCACAACATTTAACGTTCAAGTAGCTGATTTTATTCGTAATCATAAAAAAGCAGGAACAGCAGTAGATACAGAGGTTTTTGAAAAACTGGTCTCTCCTTTTGGACTAGAAGCTGAGGCAATTGAAAACTTAATTGAACGCCTAGCAGACGGAGGAATTTCAATTACAGATAGTCAAGGAAATCCTTCATCAACTTATAAAACTCCAGAGATCAAGCCAGAGGAGTTAACAGACGAGGAATTACTTGGCAGTAACTCAGCTAAAGTCAATGATCCAGTACGTATGTACTTGAAAGAAATTGGTGTGGTTGCTCTTTTAACCAATGAAGAGGAAAAAGAGTTAGCGATTGCCGTTGAAAATGGTGACCTTCAAGCTAAACAACGTTTAGCTGAAGCTAACTTACGTTTGGTTGTTTCTATTGCGAAACGTTATGTTGGTCGTGGGATGCAATTTCTTGATTTGATTCAAGAAGGTAATATGGGCTTGATGAAAGCGGTGGATAAGTTTGACTACTCTAAAGGATTTAAGTTTTCAACTTATGCAACCTGGTGGATTCGTCAAGCCATTACACGCGCTATCGCCGATCAGGCACGTACCATTCGTATTCCTGTCCACATGGTAGAGACGATTAACAAGTTGGTTCGTGAGCAACGTAATCTCTTACAAGAGTTAGGACAAGATCCTACACCAGAGCAAATTGCAGAGCGTATGGATATGACACCTGACAAAGTGCGTGAGATCTTGAAAATTGCACAAGAACCTGTATCTCTTGAAACTCCAATTGGTGAAGAAGACGACAGTCATTTAGGAGATTTTATTGAGGATGAAGTGATTGAAAATCCAGTAGATTATACGACACGTGTTGTTTTAAGAGAGCAGTTGGACGAGGTGCTTGACACATTGACAGATCGTGAAGAAAATGTCTTACGCTTACGTTTTGGTCTTGATGATGGGAAAATGCGTACCTTAGAAGATGTAGGTAAGGTCTTTAATGTCACACGTGAACGTATCCGTCAAATTGAAGCTAAGGCACTTCGTAAATTACGTCAACCAAGCCGTAGCAAACAATTGCGTGACTTTATGGAAGAATAAGGAGACGATATGGCAAACTATACAGAGCAAGAGGTAGAAGCTATCAAAGACCGTATTTTACAAGGATTGGAAACGGTCATTGACCCTGAATTAGGTATTGATGTTGTGAATCTAGGCTTGATTTATGAAATCCGTTTTGAAGATGATGGGGCGACTGAGATTGATATGACTTTGACAACGATGGGCTGTCCACTGGCAGATTTATTAACAGATCAAATTCATGATGCCATGAAGGAAATTCCAGAGGTCACTAAAACAGAAGTGAAGTTGGTATGGCAACCAGCTTGGACAGTGGATAAAATGAGTCGGTATGCACGAATCGCCTTAGGGATTAGATAAATAAAAAATCAGATTGGATAGATTACCCAATCTGATTTTTTGTCTCGTAGCAGAAAATTGCTAGCACTCCGTAATTATGATAATGTAGATTTATCAGAATAAACAAGGAGAACAATATGGTGAAAAAATATGATTATATCGTGATAGGTGGAGGTTCAGGAGGTATTGCTTCTGCAAATCGTGCAGCGATGTATGGTGCGAAAGTCCTCTTAATTGAAGGAAAAGAAATAGGAGGTACTTGTGTCAATTTAGGTTGTGTTCCCAAAAAAGTCATGTGGTACGGTGCGCAAGTGGCAGAAACCCTTCATAAATATGCTCCAGATTATGGCTTTGATCTTTCTGTTAATCGATTTGATTTTCAGACCCTAAAGGAAAATCGCCAAGCTTATATTGAGCGTATTCATCAATCTTATGAACGTGGTTTTGAACAAACTGGGGTTGAAAAGTTATCGGCTTATGCAACTTTTATTGATGAGCATACTGTTGAGGCAAACGGTGATTATTATACTGCGCCACATATTTTGGTGGCAACTGGTGGGCATGCTCTTTATCCTGATATTGAAGGGGCTGAATATGGAATGACCTCAGATGGCTTTTTTGCTCTAGAGGAACTTCCTAAGCGTGTAGCAGTTGTAGGAGCTGGTTATATTGCAGTAGAAGTATCTGGAGTTCTCCATAGTTTGGGGGTGGAAACACATCTTTTTGTCCGCCAAGATCGTCCACTTCGCCACTTTGATCGCTATATTGTTGAGGTTCTGGTAGAGGAGATGGAGGCTGATGGTCCTATTTTACATACCTATGCGATTCCTCAAAAAGTAGTTAAAAACCCAGATCAAACGCTTACTTTATATCTTGAAAATGGTGAAACGTTTACTGTCGATGCTTTGATTTGGGCTATCGGAAGACGTCCTAATATTGCAGGATTCGGTTTAGAAAAAACAGGGGTCGCCTTAACAGACAAAGGCTATATTGCCGTGGATGAATTTGAAAATACATCGGTAGAAGGCCTATACGCTCTTGGGGATGTGACAGGTAAATTAGAGTTAACACCAGTTGCCGTTGCAGCAGGACGTCGGTTGTCAGAACGTTTATTTAACCATAAACCTGACGAAAAACTAGATTATAGCAATGTGGCCACAGTTGTTTTTAGTCATCCTGCAATTGGAAGTGTAGGATTGACAGAAGAAGCTGCTATTGAAAAATATGGAAAAGAAAGTATAAAAGTTTACACCTCAACGTTTACTTCTATGTACACCGCTGTCACCGCTCACCGTCAAGTCTGTCGTATGAAATTAGTTGTACAAGGAAAAGATGAAAAGGTTATTGGACTTCATGGTATTGGATATGGAGTTGATGAGATGATTCAAGGCTTTGCGGTGGCTATTAAAATGGGAGCAACAAAAGCAGATTTTGACAATACTGTAGCAATTCATCCAACAGGGGCAGAGGAGTTTGTCACAATGAGATGATGTTGATAATAGAAAAAGAGACTGATCTGAAAAGAACCGCTTATAATGGACAGTATAAAAAAGTTATATACTGTTCTTATAAGGAGGTTCTTTTCTCATGGCTAAAAAAGGAAGTAAGTTCACCAAATATCCACCCGAGTTCAAACTACA
>NZ_JBRUDG010000053.1:0-5426 GCF_053203725.1 Streptococcus porcorum
GGAACTTTGAAAACTTTAAAAAACGGATTTTGATTGCCTTGAACATAAAGAAAGAGAGAACGAATTTCGTCCTCTCTAGGTGTTAGCTTTTCATCTACCCACTACAGTTGACAAAGAGCCTTTTTTTGTAATGACGATATTATAGTCCTAGGTTGACCTATTCCTTAGCTGAAAGTGCAGCCATCGTAATGTAATTATATGGTTTATTAAAGTGTGGCAAGAAAAGAATATCAAGAAGAGCCAAACGCTCAATTGTAACTTGTTCCTGAATAGCTAAAGAGAACATATGCATTCCCATTGACACATCTTCTTTTGAAGCCATTTGTGCTCCTAAGACAACACGTGTATCCTTATCGTAAACAATACGAATCTTAACTTCATGATTGTCATGTTCCATGAATTCTGGTTTTTGAAGGTCAGAAAAATCTGTTGCAACAGCATTATAACCAAAGCGTTTAGCTTTTTCTAGCGTCAAACCTGTTGAAACCATCTTAAGATCATAAATAGAAATACCGTTTGAACCTTGAACACCAGCTGTCTCTACTTCTACACCACAAGCATTGTGAGCTGCAACAATAGCGGTACGAACAGCATTAGAAGCTAGTGCAATGTAGTTGGTATCTTGAAGGGCATTGTCATAAACAGTCGCACAGTCACCAATTGCATAAACATCAGGAAGATTTGTCTGACCTTTTTTATTAACCAAGAAAGCACCATTACGGAATAGATCAATCTTACCTGCACCAAGATCAGTATTAGGGCGGAAGCCTACAGCTAAAATAACCATATCCACATCAAAAGTTTCCTTATCTGTCACAAGGCGCTCCACTTTTCCATCACCTTCAACAGCTTGTACCGTTTGACCAAAGGCTAACTTAATACCATGTTCCTCAAGATTTTTATTCATTAAATCTGTAAATTCAGGATCATAGTAGCCACTCAGAGATGTTTCCGCAATATCAACCAAAGTAACTTCTTTGTCTAAACGTTGAAAGGCTTCTGCTAATTCCACACCGATATAACCTGCACCAACTACTGCAACACGTTTGATATCTGGGTTATTCAATTTTTCAATAACTTCTGCTGAGTTTTGATAGAGTTTCACAAATTGTAAATTTTCAAGTTTTGCTTTAAATTCGCGTGTTCCCTCTTGCAATTCAGCACCTTTGATCGGTGGAATAATAGGTGCTGATCCTGTAGCTAAAATTAACTTATCATAAGATTCAACATGTTTTTCACCATTTACAATTGCAGTAACTTCTTTCTTATCATAGTCAATAGATTCAACTGGTGACTCCATATAAACTTTAGCACCTGCAGCCTCTAATGTCTCCTTATTGGAATAGAATAAACCTTCTGGTCCTGAAATTTGTTTTCCAATCCAAAGTGCCATCCCACAACCTAAAAATGAGATATTTGAATTTTGGTCAAAAACGACTACTTCATTTTCTGCTCCATAATTATTTAAGATTGTATTAATAGCAGATGTACCTGCATGGTTCGCACCAACTACAACAATTTTAGACATACTAATTCCAACTTTCATTATTTATTACTCTAATATTATACCACATAGATAAAACGCTTACAAGATTTAAGCTCAGCATTTTCAGTATTTTTCATTTTGATGATAAAAAAACTCACTGCCAAAAAGTAACAGTGAGTAAAAAATTATTTTGATTTAATATAATTGACACCATTTGCTTTCGGACCTACAGCTTGACCGAAGAAGGCAGCAAGTACAATAATCGTTAATAAATAAGGCGCAATTTGCAAATAGTATATTGGAATATTTGATAACAATGGCAATTGACTTCCGATAACAGCCAAACTTTGAGAAAGCCCAAAGAATAAACTAGATAGCATTGCTCCGATAGGATTCCATTTCCCAAAAATCATAGCTGCTAAAGCGATGAATCCTGGCCCTAAGATTGTCGTAACAGCAAAGTTAACGGAAATAGATTGAGCGTAAACTGCACCGCCGACTCCTCCTAAGAATCCTGAAATCATAATCCCAAAATACTTCATTTTATAAACATTAATCCCTAAAGTATCCGCTGCTTGAGGATGCTCTCCCACCGAACGAAGACGCAAACCAAATCTGGTATTATTTAATAGATAAGCCGCTAAAAAGGCAAATGCAATGGCAATATAAGCCATCAAGCTAGTATTTTTAAAAAATATATCTCCAATTACTGGTATATTTGATAAAATAGGGAAATCAAATTTTTTGAAAGCCTCTTGTATATTATCTGTTTGTCCCTTACCATAGATAACCTTAACAAGGAAAACAGATAATGCTGGCGCCATCAAGTTCAAGACAGTACCACTAACAATGTGATCAGCACGAAAATTAATTGTAGCAACAGCGTGTATCAAAGAAAATAGAAGACCAACAACACCACCAACTAATACTGCAAACCAAGGAGTCAGTGAGCCTAATTGATCAGCAAATTCTAAGTTAAAGACAACACCTGAGAATGCTCCCATAACCATAATACCTTCTAGCCCCACATTTACCATACCAGAACGTTCTGAGAAAGTACCACCGATACTTGTAAAAATTAAAGGTGTCGCATAAATCAACATAGATGATACTAGAAGAGATAATATCGTCACAATATTCATTCTTATTTACCACCTTTCATTTCTTTTTTGGACTTTGGTTTTATGTAACGTTCGATTAAATAGTGTGCACCTACAAAGAAAATGATGGAAGCTGTCACAACTTTAACAAGCTCAGGTGGAATGCCAGCGATATTCATACCTGGAGCACCTACGCTAAGGGTACCAAATAAAAAGGCTGAAAAAATAATTCCTATAGGTGAATTAGCTGCTAACAGACTAACTGCCATACCATCAAAACCAATTGTTAAAGAACTGGTTTGAACAAAGACATTTTCAAATGTTCCTAACCCTTCAACAACACCTCCAAGACCAGCTAGGGCACCTGAAATAATCATAGATAAAATAATCGTACGCTTAGATGACATCCCTGCATATTCACTTGCATGAGGATTCAAACCAACTGATCTAATTTCAAAACCAAGTGTTGTTTTATTAAGCAAATACCAGATAAAAACAACTGCAATCAAAGCAAAGAATATCCCAATGTTCATTCTAGAATGGTTGGTTATAGCACTAAGCCATTCTGCCTGGTAAGTTGCATTATCAGAAACCTGAATACTAGAATCTACTGAGCGCATAATTTCTTTTGAAAATCCATTCTGAATGACTGCATTACCTAAATAAAGAATAATATAGTTCATCATAATGGTAACAATAACTTCACTTGTCCCTAAATAAGCTCGTAAAATTCCAGGAATGGCTCCTGCAACACCTCCAGCTATAGCAGCAATTAAAACTGTACACAATATCATAAATGGACGTGGCAAATCGGGGTTAGCCAAAGCAAACCATCCTGCAGCAATCCAACCTGCATATGCCTGACCAGATAAACCAATATTGAAGAAACCTGCTCGACTGGCTACTGTAAAACCTAAAGCGATTAGGATTAAAGGTGCCATAGCGCGAAAAATTTCACCAATATTTTTTACATTTCCAAAAGCGGTTTGAAACAATCCTTCATATCCCCATATCGGATCATAACCAAAGATTAACATCACGACCGCACCTAAGATAATCCCTAATAGGACAGAAATCAATGGAACAGCAATTTGCTGAGTTCGTTTAGACATTAGTAGCCTCCTTTTCTAAAACGCCACCAGCCATCAAGATACCTAGTTCTTGTTTGTTAGTCTGATCAGGTAAAACCACACCTTGAATCTTACCATCATGAATAACTGCAATACGATCAGATAAATTTAAAATTTCATCAAGTTCAAAACTAACAACTAGGACTGCCTTGCCTCGATCTCTCTCTTCTATTAAGCGTTTATGGATATATTCAATCGCACCAACGTCTAAACCTCGAGTTGGCTGGCTAACGATCAATAGGTCTGGATCTCTATCAATTTCACGTGCAATAATCGCTTTTTGCTGATTTCCTCCGGAAAAACCTTTAGCAGGAACTAGCTCATTAGCACCACGAACATCAAACTCTTCCATTAATTTTCTAGCATACTCATTAATCTTTGGATAGTTCAAAATTCCTTTTTGGCTAAGAGGCTCTTTATAATAGGTTTGTAAGGCAATATTTTCTGCTAATGTCATTGGTAAAACCAAGCCGTCACGATGGCGATCTTCTGGAACATGACCTACACTCAATTCTGTAATTTGACGAGAAGAATACTTTGTAACTTCTTGTCCTTTGATAACAATTGACCCGCTTTTTACTTTTCGTAATCCTGTAATCGCTTGAATCAGCTCACTTTGACCATTTCCATCAATACCTGCGATACCAACAATCTCGCCTGCACGAACTTCCAATGACAGATCCTTAACAGCAGGTATCCCTCGGTTTTCATTAACGACTAAATCTTTAATAGATAAAATAACATCCTGTGGATTTGATGGTTTTTTCTCTGTTTTAAAGGACACTGAACGCCCAACCATCATTTCTGCCAGATCTTCAGACGTTGCTCCAGCTACGCTAACCGTTTCAATCGATTTACCTCTACGGATTACTGTCACACGATCAGCTACTGCTCGAATTTCATCTAATTTATGGGTAATCAATATAATTGATTTACCTTCTTTAATCAAATTCTTTAAGATCCCCATCAATTCTTGAATTTCTGAAGGGGTTAGGACAGCTGTTGGTTCATCAAATATTAAAATATCTGCCCCACGGTAAAGTGTTTTTAAAATCTCAACACGTTGTTGGGCACCAACTGAAATATCTGCAACCTTTGCTGAAGGATCTACTGCTAAACCATATTTTTCAGACAAATCGCTAATTTCTTGACTGGCTTTCTTTAAATCTAACAAGCCATTTTTTACTGTCTCATTACCTAAAATGATGTTCTCCGCTACTGTAAAGGCTTCTACCAACATAAAATGTTGATGAACCATCCCAATACCTAACTGAGATGATTTTGAAGGTGAATCAATTGTCACGACTTGCCCGTCAATAGCAATCTCACCACTAGTAGGCTGTAGGAGGCCTGCTAGCATATTCATCAAAGTTGACTTTCCTGCACCATTCTCACCAAGTAAAGCATGAATTTCACCTTTTCTGAGGTTAAGATTGATGTGGTCATTTGCCACAAAATCACCAAATTTTTTGGTAATCTCTCTCATTTCAATGACATTTTGTGTCATAATGGGTCTTCCTTTCAGAAAATCTTTTTAATATTTCAGTAAAACCTACCTAAATTAGGTAAGCTTTACTGAGATATTATGGCTCTATAATTTCTGTAGTGGGTAAGAACACCGTGGAAATTATGGAGCCTTTTTGAATATAGAAAAAGGTCCCATATGACCTATAATGAAAAGCGACGAAACTCACATTAGAAAGGGTTCAT
>NZ_JBRUDG010000054.1:0-5338 GCF_053203725.1 Streptococcus porcorum
TTCAGGAACTTTGAAAACTTTAAAAAACGGATTTTGATTGCCTTGAACATAAAGAAAGAGAGAACGAATTTCGTCCTCTCTAGGTGTTAGCTTTTCATCTACCCACTACAGTTGACAAAGAGCCTTTATTGGTTAACAGCTTAATGTAATGGCATTGGAAATAGCCCACTCCATTTTTTAGGATTAAGCATTAAAGCTCTCTGTCAATTGTGGTACAACTTGTTTCTTACGAGAAACTGCACCTTCAAGGAAGGCATGGTTGTTTTCAAGCTTAAAGTTAAACGCAACTTCAACCTTATCCATATTTTGACCAAGTGCTAGGATTTCTGAGTTTGAATTAATGATATCTGTAATCATCAAAACAAAGTCTGAATAGCCGTTTGCCTCTGAAGCTGCTACCATAGCTGCTTCAATCTCAGCTTGACGTTCAAGAACTTCTGCAATATCAACAGTATTAACTTGAGCGACACGGACAGCATTACCATTTAATTCGAACGTTTTAGCATCAATATCAATCAACTCTTCTGCTGATTTGCTTGCAAGGTTTGTCCCAGCTTTCAGCATAGCAAGACCGTACTCCTCAAGGTTAACACCAGCAATCTCAGCAAGCTCTTTAGCTACTTGTGGATCTGATGCATGAGTAGTTGGTGATTTCAACAATAGCGTATCTGAAATCAAACCAGATAAGAGTAAGCCTGCAACCTCACGTGGAAGCTCAACACCTGCTTCTTTTGAAGCACGGTAAACGATAGATGATGCTGAACCAACTGGTTCTAAACGCATATAAAGTGGATTAGCTGTTTCAAAATTGGCTACACGGTGATGGTCAATAACTGCTGCAACCTCAACATCACGGATATCAGCAATGGATTGCTGAAACTCATTGTGGTCAGTCAAGATTACTTGAGAAACTCCTTCTGCTTTAGCGGATGTCACTACACGAGGAGCCTCAACACCAAAATAATCCAAAACAAAAGCTGTTTCTTCATTTGGCGTACCTAATGCTACTGCCTCTGCCTCACGTCCCCAAGCTGTGCGCTCAAGATAAGCCCAACCATATGATGATGCAATAGCATCTGTATCAGGATTTTGGTGACCAAAAACTAAAATTTTAGACATGTCTTTTACCTCATAAATCTTTTTCCTTCTTATTTTAACAGAACTGTTAAGTTTTTTCCACCGTTTCTCATACAAAAAAGCACCAGATCGACTGATGCTTTTTCAAGTGTTGTCTTTTTTTTCTTGTGATGATGGAACAGGTTCCACTTCAACTAAAGTTGCCTTTTTTGTCCTATCAGTGTTAGCATTTCTCATTTGAGATAAGTTTCTAAATTTTTCTCTCAAATTAAGACTTCTAAAAGCTTTAACAAGCAGCTGATAACACAAAACAATGATGGATTCGAGTAATAAAAGGAGACTAAGAAGCATGACCCCAACTAAACTCCAAGTCATAAAAATAGTAACCCATAATTGAGATAATACCTTTTTGACGTTAGACAGATGATTATTTTGGATTGCTAGTGTTTCTAAAAATAAGTCTAGAATTCCCCTAATCAACCCCATTTTTAACTCACGTTCACTAGAAGAAGGAGAAAAAGCACCAGCCTTTACGACCAACAGTTCGTCTTCTATTGTGTACAATTCTACCTCATCTCCAAGGACAGGCTTAAAATCCAAGGTTTCACGAAAAACTTTTCTTATACTTCCATCGGAGCTTCTCAAATAGACACTATCTGAGGTCATTTTTACAACGGTAAACATCTCTTCTCCTTTCTCACTTATCTTTATCAGTATAGCAAGAAATTACAAGAAAGTAAATGAGGTAAAGAAATAGACAGGTACTAGGCTTTAACCCTCTTCAAATAATCTTGATAAGACTCTGTCTCCATAAGATTTTTCGCATTTTTAACGCGCTCAGCTGTCGGCGGTTTCACTCCCTCTAATGGATAAGGCACTCCCATCTCTCTCCACTTAAATTCTCCCATAGTATGATAAGGAAGAATCTCAAACTTATCCACATTTTTTAAGGTTTTAACAAATTTTCCTAATTCCAGCAAATCCTCATCAATATCCGTCAAGCCAGGAACTAAGACATGGCGAATCCATACTGGTTTCCCAATATCAGATAGGTACTTGGCACAATCTAAAATGGTCTGATTACTTTGACCTGTCACCTTTTTATGTTGCTTATTGTTAATTTCCTTGATGTCCAGTAAAACTAAGTCTGTAACAGCCATTAAACGATCAAATTTCACTAAATAGTCTGGATTATTTCTAAAAGGAAGAGCACAAGTATCTAAGGTGCAGTGAATACCAAGTTCTTGTGCCTTGGTAAACAAGGCAATTAAAAAATCAATTTGTAAAAGGGCCTCACCACCACTGACAGTGATGCCTCCTTTTTTCCCCCAGAACCCCTTAAAACGAAGCGCCTCAGCCAAGACATCATCCACTGTGCGCTCCTTGGCCTTGTTTGATTCCATAGCCCAAGTGTCTGGATTATGACAATATTGACATCGCATTTTACAGCCCTGTAAAAAAATAATAAAGCGTACCCCAGGCCCATCCACTGATCCAAAACTTTCTGTGGAATGAACCAAACCTGTTACCTGACCATAGTCTATATCTGTCATAAGCTCCCCTTTTTGTAACCGTTTTAATAGTAGTATTATACCATCTTTTACTAAAAAGTACACTGACAAGGTTTTCAAAAAATATAAAAAAATTTCTATAAAATGTAAAATTTTTAATAAATCACATGAAATTTAGTGTATAATATAATTAACCCTATTCTAATGAATGCAACCATTAGGGTAAGGTTCTCATCAACCAAAACTAGGACAGTCGCATCGCTGTTCTAGTTTTTTATTGTTAAAAAACCTACATAGAAAACTCTATCATCTGCAATTTGTTTGCCTTACTGCTGGTGTTTACCTCATATTTATAAAAATAAGGTTAGATGAGACACCTAACCTTATTCTTCTTCAATAGTTGTTTCTTTTGTGATGATCAATTTTAATTTAACAATCCGTCCATCCTTCACTTTATCATTAACCAAGGTTAGATGTTTTCCATTAGAGTCAATGTCAACACTATGTTTTTCTTCTTGACTAGGAATAGCACCGACTTCTGTTAAATAATAACCTGCTATCGTATCAACTTCAACATTTTCAATTTCTGTTTCAAAGTATTCATTAAAATCATTAAGGCTCATACTCCCTAAGACAATGTAAGTATGATCACCAATTTCACGCACCTCTAGTTCAGACTTGTCAGTTTCATCATCAATCTCACCCACAATCTCTTCTAGAAGATCCTCCAAAGTCACAATCCCTGCCACACCACCATACTCATCTTTTAGTATGGCCATCTGATTATGTGTTTTACGCAAAGCTTTTAATAAATCATCTACAAAGATGGTCTCTGGAACAAAAAGAGGTTCCTGCATAATTTTTCGAATAGAAAGCTTGTCAAAGCCCTGATTAAATCCTTCGTGTAACAGTTTTTTCGTATGAAGAACACCGATTACCTTATCTCTGTCATCATCATAAACAGGGATACGAGAGAAATTTTCTTTTAAAATAGACTCAATAATAACATTAGACTCATCATTGATATCAACCATAAATGCATCAGTTCTTGGAACCATTACCTCACGCGCTAACAGTTCATCTAACGAGAAGACACCTTGTAGCATATCAATTTCTTCGGCATCTAGCGTTTCCTCACTATTGGTCAACATATAAGCAATTTCATCACGCGTCATTTTTTCATCCGCATCATCAAAAGTCATAGGGGTGATGCGACTCAAAAGGTTGGTTGAAACAGATAGCAACCAGACAAAGGGGCTAACAATTTTTCCTAAAATAATGATAACTGGAGCCGAAACAACTGCTAAATTCTCTTTCAAATTCATTGCAATACGTTTAGGATATAACTCACCCAAAACGATAGAAATATAAGTCAAAAACGCAAGAGAAATCATGCTACCTGCTGTCTGAGCTGTCGCTGAATTTCCTAGATACTTAGCAATCTCCTTACCAAGTGTATCAGCTAAACTAGCCCCTGATAAAAGAGTTATCAGGGTAATCCCAACTTGAATAGTGGATAAAAAGTTATTAGGATTTTCAAGAACACTTAATAGACGGATAAATTTTTTATCACCTTCTGCTGCTTTTTGTTCTACTCTCGAGCGATTTAAGGATACCATCGCCATCTCGCTAGCTGAAAAAAAGGCATTTAAAAGGGTTAAAACTAAAAGTAATAAAAATTGTAACAGTAAGGACTGACTACCAGGGTCTTCCATTGTTATCATTCTCCTCAAATTTAATATAGTCCTTCAATTATAGCACAATTCTCAACTTTTGACTAATCTTTTAAAAGACCTTTGAGAATATGATATAATGAAAGCAAAAGAGAGGGGGGAGTCTATGACTTTAATTTCACTAAAAAATGTCAGCGTCATCAAGCAAGGAAAAACCTTACTTGACAATCTTAATTGGGAGGTCAAAAAAGGAGAGGCTTGGGCCATCTTAGGTTTAAATGGTTCTGGGAAAACAACGCTATTAAAGTTATTGATGGCAGAATTTTTTCAAAGTAGAGGGGATGTTTGTGTGTTGGGTGCCCAATTTGGACAGGGCGATATTACACCCATCCGGCAAAAGATTGGTATTGTCGGCTCTTTTATTGCAGAACGACTTCCTAAAAACATGCCTGCTGAACACATTGTCCTAACTGGAAAATATAAAAGTAGTATCTTATATAAAGCCTATGGTAGTAAAGAATTAAACGAAGCCAAGGACATGTTAGAACACTTAGGTGGAGCACATCTTATCGGACGCAGGTACTTCACACTCTCTCAAGGAGAGAAACAACTTTTACTTATTGCAAGAAGTCTCATGGAAAACCCTGACATCATCATCCTTGATGAAGCTACCAGTGGACTAGATCTTTTTGCTAGAGAAAAACTCCTCAAATTAGTTGAAAACATCAAACAACTCCCTCATGCCCCAACCATCCTTTATGTCACTCACCATGCTGAAGAAATAACATCCAGTATCAGTCACCTACTACTCCTTCGAGAAGGTAAAATAGTCGCTACAGGAAAAAAAGAAGAGGTGCTGACACCTGAATACCTCAAACTGCTTTACGGAACAACTGTTGAACTCATTCCAATTGGTGATGAACGCTATTTTATTCAGCCTAAATAAAAACGGCTCTTTGTCAACTGTAGTGGGTAGATGAAAAGCTAACACCTAGAGAGGACGAACTTCGTTCTCTCTTTCTTTATGTTCAAGCCAATCAAAATCCGTTTTTTAAAGTTTTCAAAGTTCCTGAAACC
>NZ_JBRUDG010000055.1:0-5006 GCF_053203725.1 Streptococcus porcorum
CCCAAGCATTTGTCTCCTTCCCAGTTTGGTTGGCACCTTCGTAGGCCTGTATCAGCTCCTTATTTTCTTGTTCAATTCGGACTTTTTCATCCTCATAAGCTGCTTTGTCAGCTTTGTAGGTTTCAGTGACTTCATTGATAGCCTCAGCCTGTGCTTGGGCATTTGCTTCTGATTTTGAAATTTGTTGGTTGGTCTCTGACGCAGAAGTTGTATTTCCTAAATCCATTGGGCTATCTTCAACCATAGAAACACCTTCAGCCTTGGCCACTTCAACTGCTTGTGTTACCGTATCATGAGGTACGGTGACAGCGATTGCACCATTAGATTGTCCAGTTGAATCTAGGCTATTTGTTTGTTCAGAAACTGGACTTGGTTGAGCCTCTGGTAAATTGGTGGCTGGATTTTCCGTTCTTTGAATGGTGGTGTCAACTGATGATGTGACTTCGTCTGCATGTGCAACCGTCCCACCCCAAGCAACAACAGCGGTCACCATGGTTCCAAGGGCAACCGAACATAAAGTACGGTATTTTTTACTCTTACGAAAGACGTGTTTCTCGCCTTTTTCCTGATTGACAAGAAAGTGATGATTACATGTTTTGGTCATAATGTGTCCTTCTTTTCTTTTTTCTGTAGCAACAAACTGTCACTCTTTCCTCATCATAAAAAAGAAGGCTTGATTTTGTTATCACAATCAGTTCAGGGAAAAGAAAAAGCCACCCATAAAGAGGTAACTTAAGAAGCCCGAGTAGCAACAATGATTGCAGTAAAAAACGAATGATGATGCGTAGTTATTAAACCACACTTCAAACATTCGTTTATAAGTTATGTATTAGATAAAATAATTTCTATTATTTATGTTGTTTTAAATAAGAAGTACTTTTCAGTGCCCTACCCATAAAAGGAGACTTTTTAAATAGATAAACCAATTTCCTCAAAGAACTCATTCATTGAGATACATTTTACTCCTAATTGGTCACACACATCTGGAATTTTAGCATTTTTACTAGGGTTTGTAGAATTTAAATTCACATTTTTTACTTCATCAGTAACTATAGTATAATTCATACTTTTCGCAATAGCTATCAACCATGGGTCTGCAATATCAGCGTTTGCCCATCCTTTTTGTGATGTAAGTGCTGCATCTTTATAGTAAGGACTACTCTGGATATACTGAATAATGTCACTCCACTCTACCACATAAGACTTATGATCAATAATGGACTTAGTGTAGTTATTCGATAACCAATCTCTAAACCACTCATCTTGGTAATTTTCCGAGACTACAATTTTAGGAATCACCACACTTGAGTTTAAAATACCAGCAAAATTTGACCAGAAGGTAGGAAAAAAATCTTTACGATAATATCTATCATAAAAGTTTATGTATATATTTGAATCTAATAAATACATCTATCATCCTCCCCTGCTTAATATTTTATATCCTTTATATCCAACCCCTACGATACCAAAAGCATCTGTATAAGTAATTTTATTTTGTTGAACAGCATTATTCACATGATTGAAAAAATTAGAATCCATTCTGAATCGAAGGTTATTATGATAATTACCTCCACTAGAATTTTTTTTAATATTTTCAATTAATTTAAATTCAGCTTCAAGTTCTTTTTGTAAAGACATAAAGTCCTTTCTTGAAACCATTGATAAATCATATAGTCGTCTTAAAACAACGAACTTACTTACTTCAAATTTTCTAGATAAATTATCAAGACTGGTTCTGATATCTATTTGATTGTCAAACATATCACTAATTAATTCTTTTGGAACTAAAATCTCCGCTGTTATTGAATTTATTATTGCTTCTGTCTTACTTCGTTTTTTTGGATCTTCACCATCAAATAAATCACTATCCCCATATAATAAATGGACAAACTCATGAATTAATGTGAATAACTGTCCAGTCTTCGAATCCAACTGATTAATAAAAATAATCGGAGCCTTCTTATCAGATAACACGAAACCTCTAAACTCATTTAGATTTAACGGACGATGTGTATTATCCTTATACTTACCATTTAAAAATATGAAAATTCCTAATTGACCGAGTATTTTTCTATAATTATCAAATCTTCCTCTGGTAATTTCATTCCCTAACAATTCTCTTGCTTTCAAAATTACATCTGAGTAATCATCATCAAAAGTAAAAATACCTACAAAAGGACATTCATTCTCAACTATTTCTTTCAAAAATTCTTGTTTCTCTTGCATTTCAATAATTGTATCTTTTAATTCAGAACTGATATCAGATAAAAGTTGTGAATTGAATGTCCTAAAATCAACATTCAAAGAACTAGAAGAAATCGGCTCTTTTAATAACAATAATCCAGTAGGAACATTAATCATTTTAGAAAGTGCAGATATTTGATTAAAGGTAGGCTCTAATTCCCCTTTTAAAAACTTATCAATATTAGGTAATTTTTGTCGTAAATATTCGATAGGAGTATTAGAGTTACGAATATATGTAGATAGAACTTCAGTATTTACATTTAAACGTTGAATCATAAACTGCCTCCCATACTTTTTAATTTATTTTACCAAAAAATTTAGAAAAATTCTATATTATTTTTTTATTTCGTCGTATAAGCAAAACTCAAGCTACTATCCACTCCAGATAATTTACGGAAGGTATAGTTTGGATTGCCATTGTAGTTGGTTTCGGAGATAAGGAATGAGCCATCTGGGTAGACTTTTTCGACGAAAGCCACATGTCCGTATTCTGTTGGTGTACCATGTCCTCCTCCCGCAAAGGAAAGAATAGCTCCTGCTTGTGGACTTGTCCCTATCTCTCCACCGAGACTTTCGGCTGTACGCACCCAATCTTGGCCATTGCCCATGGTACTGATAATTGGAATCTTCTCACCGTTTTTACCTTTGAGTTTTAGACCCAGTTGGTTGATACGGGCTGCAACTCCCCAAGTACATTGGCCGTAAGCATATCCCATACCGTCACCACCTCCTGGAATAGAGTTTTCAAAGAGGTCGCCTCGTACAGCTTCAAGAGCTTTGGGGTCACTTTGTGCTGTCCCACCGTTGGGTTGACTAAAGCCTTTTTCAACTTGGTAATACCACTCACTTGCTCGTGTCTGACGTTCAAGTAGCTTATCACCACTATTTCCTTCCCAGTAAATGAGAAATAGTTGGGCAAGACTAGCTGGACTTCCTGAATTTTTGAAGAAGTCCTTTAACCAGTTGGTGTAATAAGGACTATCCCCATGCAACATGAAATCCAGTTGTAACCCTAAGTCATACCATTTTTGATGTTTTCCTTTGGCATATTCGAGCAATAAAGTATGTCTGCGTGACCCATCCGAGGTATCTGTCCATTGTCCTAAGCCTAAACCACGTTTGAGAATATTCGGGTAACGCCCATTATATATAGTTGGACCATTGAGTGAAAGCCAGCCCTCATCATCCCACGAACCGTCTGTCGCACCAACAGGTGGAGATAGATAGTCGCCCTCCGCACGCTTGGGATTAATAGAGGATTCTACCGACCAATTTCCTAAAATAGCTGCGATAGCTTGATCGGTCGCACCTTTGCTTTTAAGATAGTCATAAATTGCCTTGGCTCTCTCAAACTCATCGCCGCCAAACTGACCGATAGTTGGAAGAATGGTGGTCTGAACCTGAATCACTTTTGGAAAGTAAAAAGCTGGATTGACGTAGACTAGCTTATCCGTGTCATCATCAACCTTTTGATAGGTGACTTTTAGACCCGTACCGTCTTTGGTCTCACCAATAATGTCTCTTGCCAAGACTTGTTGATTTTCACTCACTCGGCCTGAATGAATTCCAAACAAGGTTAGTTTAGTCTTATTCACTCCCTTACCAGATGTCAAAACAACGTTCTCTCCATCAAGAGATACCTTGCCATCCATCGGAGCTACAATGACTTGACCTTCTTTTGCTTCTAAGATGATATGGTGATGAAGCGTTGGTTTCTCATCAATGACCTCATAACCATATCGGTAGGTCATGTTTAAGCTATCCTCATCGGTCTGTCCCTGAAAGGGATTGTCCAATTCTTGAAGGGCTAGATAGTTGCCTTCTTCGGTCAATTCCTTTAGTTCTTCTTGATCCTCATCAGACAGCTTGTAAGCAGGTTCTTTATATAAGTCAGACATGGATTTAATAGAATCTCCACCATTTAAGTCTGTCCACACTTGACTGAGAAATGCTTTGTAGGTCGTACCACCCGTTTCCATGAAATCGTCAAGCTTATAGTCTTGGTATTGATGATTCATGTAAACCATGACCTCATCAATCTTAGTGTAAAAGGTAATTCCCTTTTCGTTGGTTCTTGTATGTTCCGCATCTTCCCACGTCATGTGGGTATAGGCCTTGGTCAATTCCATCTCATCTTGTTGAATGACACTGCTACCTGAGACACTCATGAAAAAGCTCATCATCAAAAGGAGTATCAAGAGAATGCCTGAGACAATCCAAGTCAAAGGATTTCCCGCAAGGACAGAAAAGAAAGTCATACTTCCCTTAATGGCTTGGACGATTCCTTTGAAACCTGCGACACTTTGTTTTCTGATATGCTTTAAAAAGGTTTGGTAACGTCTTCTTGCTTTAAGAGGTTTCTGGCGTGTGAATCCTTTTCCCTTTTTGAAGTTCTGGAATCGTTCCTTTCCATGAGAAAATTTTGTTTTGGTAAACCGCACACCTGTCTGTCCACTTTTTACTACCACCTTACCTACTTGAAAGGTAAACCTTCCATAGCGTCTGGCTTTCAAACTAGTATCCTTCATGGTTCTTAGACCATCTAAATCATCCTCCTGTGCTATCAGGTCAAGGGATTCAGATGCAGCCAAGCTTAATCCAGCTTTGACTTTGGTAGAGTTTTTCTTAGTCTTTTGGACTTTCTTGAGTTGTTTAACCTCACGCTTGGCAGAACTTACGTCTTTTTCTGCACTTAGCCGATCAAATGATTTTTCTTGGTGAAACCGAAAGCGAGACTTCAGGGAAGGATTTTCTTTTTGGAA
>NZ_JBRUDG010000056.1:0-4689 GCF_053203725.1 Streptococcus porcorum
TTCCAAAAAGAAAATCCTTCCCTGAAGTCTCGCTTTCGGTTTCACCAAGAAAAATCATTTGATCGGCTAAGTGCAGAAAAAGACGTAAGTTCTGCCAAGCGTGAGGTTAAACAACTCAAGAAAGTCCGAAAGTCTAAGAAAAACTCTACCAAAGTCAAAGTTGGATTAGGCTTAGCTGCATCTGAATCCCTTGACCTGATAGCACAGGAGGATGATTTAGATGGTCTAAGAACCATGAAGGATACTAGTTTGAAAGCCAGACGCTATGGAAGGTTTACCTATCAAGCAGGTAAGGTGGCAGTAAAAAGTGGACAGACTGGTGTGCGGTTTACCAAAACAAAATTTTCTCATGGAAAGGAACGATTCCAGAACTTCAAAAAGGGAAAAGGATTCACACGCCAGAAACATTTTAAACCACAAAGTCGCTACCAAACCATTTTAAAGCATGCCAGAAAGCACAGTCTAGCAGGAGTTAAGGGGATTGCCCAAGCCATTAAGGGAAGTATGACTTTCTTTTCTGTCCTTGCGGGAAATCCTTTGACTTGGATTGTCTCAGGCCTTCTCTTGATACTCCTTTTGATGATGAGCTTTTTCATGAGTGTGTCAGGAAGCAGTGTCATTCAACAAGATGAGATGGAATTGACCAAAGCCTATACCCACATGACGTGGGAAGATGCGGAGCATACGAGAACTAACGAAAAAGGGATTACCTATTACACCAAAATTGATGAGGTCATGGTTTACATGAATCATCAATACCAAGACTATAAGCTTGACGATGTCATGGAAAAAGGTGGTGCGACCTACAAAGCATTTCTCAGTCAAGTGTGGACGGACTTAAACGGTGGTGACTCTATTAGATCCATGTCTGACTTGTATAAAGAACCTGCTTACAAGCTGTCAGATGAGGACCAAGAAGAACTAAAGGAGTTGACCGAAGAAGGCAACTATTTAGCCCTTCAAGAATTGGACAATCCCTTCCAGGGACAGACCGATGAAGATAGTTTAAGTATGTTATACCGATATGGTTATGAGGTCATTGATGAAAAACCAACGCTTCATCACCATATCATCTTAGAAGCAAAAGAAGGTCAAGTCATTGTGGCTCCGATGGATGGCAAGGTATCTCTTGATGGGGAGAACGTTGTTTTGACATCTGGTAAGGGAGTCAATAAGACTAAACTAACCTTGTTTGGCATTCATTCAGGCCGAGTGAGTGAAAATCAACAAGTCTTGGCAGGAGACATTATGGGTCAAACCAAAGACGGAACGGGTCTAAAAGTCACCTATCAAAAGGTTGATGATGACACGGATAAGTTGGTCTATGTCAATCCAGCTTTCTACTTTCCGAATGTGATCCAGGTTCAGACCACCATTCTTCCAACTATCGGTCAGTTTGGCGGTGATGAGTTCGAGAGAGCAAAGACTATTTATGACTATCTCAAAAGCAAAGGTGCGACAAATCAAGCTATTGCGGCCATTTTAGGAAATTGGTCGGTAGAATCCTCTATTAATCCCAAGCGTGCAGAGGGCGACTATCTATCTCCCCCTATTGGTGCGACAGACAGTTCGTGGGATGATGAGGGCTGGCTCTCACTCAATGGTCCAACTATATACAATGGACGTTACCCAAATATTCTTAAACGTGGTTTAGGCTTAGGCCAATGGACAGATACCGCAGATGGGTCACGCAGACATACCTTATTGCTCGAATATGCCAAAGGAAAAAATCTAAAGTGGTATGACTTAGGGTTACAACTGGATTTCATGATGCATGGGGATAGTCCTTATTACACCAACTGGTTAAAGGACTTCTTCAAAAATTCAGGAAGTCCAGCTAGTCTTGCCCAACTCTTTCTCATTTACTGGGAAGGAAATTCAGGGGATAAGCTACTTGAGCGTCAGACACGAGCAAGTGAGTGGTATTACCAAATTGAAAAAGGCTTTAGTCAACCCAACGGTGGGACTGCACAAAGCGATCCAAAAGCACTTGAAGCTGTACGAGGAGACCTTTTTGAGAACTCTATTCCAGGAGGTGGTGACGGGATGGGGTATGCCTACGGCCAATGTACTTGGGGAGTCGCAGCCCGTATCAACCAACTGGGTCTAAAACTTAAAGGTAAAAATGGTGAGACGATTTCAATTATCAGTACCATGGGCAATGGCCAAGACTGGGTGCGTACGGCCGCACGTCTCGGTGGGGAGACAGGGACAAGTCCACAAGCAGGAGCTATTCTTTCCTTTGCGGGAGGAGGACATGGTACACCAGCAGAATACGGACACGTGGCTTTTGTGGAGAAAGTCTACCCAGATGGCTCATTCCTTATCTCAGAAACCAACTACAATGGCAATCCCAACTACACCTTCCGTAAATTATCTGGAGTGGATAGTAGCTTGAGTTTTGCTTATACGACGAAATAAAAAAGGATATGCTAACAAAATGAATAAATGTTAGCATATCTTTTGTGTTTTTTTTGTCACGATTAATCAGAATTTATAGAAATGAGAACTGTTATGAGACGAATCATCTCATCAAGAACATCTGCAAGTGAAATCCCTTTTGTATAGCTATATTTTTTCGAATAATTTTGCCATTGTTTATTCTGAATAGGGTCAGATTTGAACCTCTCGAGTAGTTCAATAATCTTTACAAAATCGAGTTCTGTTTCGCGATATGAAAATGTTCTCTGACAGGCATTTCTCAACTGAATGAAGTCAATGTCTTCTTTCTTCAGTTTTGAAAGAATATAAACATCGTAAAAATCTTTGCTTCTACTGTTCAAGAAGTTACGTGAATAGATGGTTTGAAGTTTTTCAGCTAGAATTGTTTCAATTGTATAAGCAATGATTGGAAAATTGTCTTCATCAAAAATAGCTTTATAGTCGTATGTAATCGGCTGAGGAGTTACAACATCACCAGTCGCAATATCCAAATGGATAACTTGTTTAATATTCTCAAGTTGGCACAAAATGGTTGCTCGATAGCCACCATAGTCATCACTTTCTTTAATAGCTGTAATTGATTGAATCACAAAAGATATACCTTCTTCGGAATCTGCTAAAATTTCTTTGAGTTGCTGTTTAACAGTTTCTTCTGAGAGTGTTATTTGATGGAATAAAAAGTCAATATCAACAGTGCTACGAGATTCAACTCCGATGACATTCGAAAGTAGGAATCCTCCTTTGAAGATATAGTGATTTGAATAAGAACTTTGACTTAATTTTTTCAAAATGACTTCTAGGAAGTAATAGGTCATGACGGAATTAAAGGTTAAACCAGTATTCTTTGATATTTTATGACAGAGTGCTGTTAATTTAGCTTTGTTCATATTAGAACCTCCAGAGTTTGTTTAACTTTTTCTAAAGTATTCATTTTTGTCGCATATTCATAGAGTTTTGCTAGATTTTTTTTAGGATAGTTCCCATAAGATTGAAGTGTCTTGACAAAGAGTTCGGAATCAATCTTTTCTCGATGTATTACAAAATCACAAATAATACGTTCAAAATCATATACCCTTACGTTGTTTCCCAAAGGAGTAGGTACAGTAGTCATTCCCAGCTCGCTGTATTCTTTAGAGACAAAGTGAATATTTAGATTAGCTGGAGGAGTATTAAAGCGGTAGCCTCTAGGAACTGTCACATCAAAATATTGTGGAATTTCATCTGTAAACTGTTGTAGATACAGTGCCGAAATATAAGAGAAAATAGCCTTAGGAAAACGATATTGAAAGAAGTAGTATTCATCATAGTCTCCGTTTTGGGTTAGGAAAATACCTTTTTCAACTCGGAAGATAATGCCTTCTTTCTCTAGTCTTGTCAGATATATTGTTGGAATACCTAGTGCTTTACAATCTTTGTTTGTGACAATTCCATTGTTCTTTTCTATAAAATCGAGTAGAATCTCTTTTTTTGACATACGGCCTCCCACTTGTTGCTTTTACACTACAATTTTACAATATTTGTGGTATAAAAGCAACATTTTCTTTTCCCTCATTTTATTGTGATAACAAAATCAAGCCTTCTTTTTTATGATGAGGAAAGAGTGACAATTTGTTGCTACATAAAAAAGAAAAGAAGGACTATTTATGACCAAAACATGTAATCATCACTTTCTTGTCAATCAGGAAAAAGGCGAGAAACACGTCTTTCGCAAGAGTAAAAAATATCGCACTCTATGTTCCGTTGCCCTTGGAACCATGGTGACCGCTGTTGTTGCTTGGGGAGGAACGGTTGCACATGCTGATGAAGTCACATCATCAGTTGACACCAACATCCAACGAACGGAGAATCCAGCCACAAATTTACCAGAAGCACAGCCAAAACCTGTATCTGAACAAACTGAAATTTTAGCGTTAACTGGACAATCTAATGGAGCGATTGCTGTTACCGTACCACATGATACGGTAACACAAGCAGTTGAAGAGGCAAAGGCTGAAGGTGTTTCTACGGTTGAAGATAGCCAAATGGATTTAGGAAATACAACTTCTGCGGCAGAAACTAACCAACAAATTTCAAAAGCAGAAGCAGATGCCCAAAATCAAGTTGAGGCTATCAACGAAGTTACTGAAACCTACAAAGCTGACAAAGCAGCTTATGAGGATGAAAAAGTCCGAATTGAACAAGAAAATAAGGAGCTGATACAGGCCTACGAAGGTGCCAACCAAACTGGGAAGGAGACAAATGCTTGGG
>NZ_JBRUDG010000057.1:0-4200 GCF_053203725.1 Streptococcus porcorum
GTCAACTTTTTGTCGGACAATAGCGAAATGGTCCGACTAGTCATTTTGGAAAAATGACTTTGGGCGACTTATCAAGGTCGCCCAATATAACAAAAATGTCCTTGCGGTTCGAGGGCTTTTTTGTTATCTCGCCACCTTTTTTGTGGCGAGTCAGCTGTCTGCAAGACCCCTCGGAGAGCGCACTTTTACGAAGTAAAGTATAGTGCGTTATACTTTACTTGGAAGCTGTACCGAAGTTAGGAGTGTTTATATGTCATTTGTAGTGGCGAGAATGCAGAAGATGAAAGCTGGCAATTTGGGAGGAGCTTTTAAGCATAATGAACGTGTTTTTGAGACGCACTCAAATAAAGATATAAACCCGAGCAGGTCACACCTCAACTACGAGTTGACGGATCGTGACCGCTCGGTGTCGTATGAAAAGCAGATTAAAGACTATGTGAACGAAAATAAGGTTTCTAATCGAGCAATCCGAAAAGATGTAGTTCTATGTGATGAGTGGATTATCACATCTGATAAAGATTTTTTTGAAAAGTTGGATGAGGAACAGACGAGAACGTTTTTTGAAACGGCTAAAAATTATTTTGCAGAGAACTATGGCGAGTCAAATATTGCTTATGCGAGTGTTCACTTGGATGAAAGCACCCCTCACATGCACATGGGAGTAGTACCTTTTGAGAACGGTAAATTGTCATCAAAAGCAATGTTTGACCGTGAGGAGCTAAAACATATCCAAGAGGACTTGCCTAGATACATGAGCGACCACGGTTTTGAGTTGGAACGTGGCAAGCTGAATAGTGAAGCTAAGCATAAGACTGTAGCTGAATTCAAGAGGGCAATGGCTGATATGGAACTCAAAGAGGAACTTCTTGAAAAATATCATGCACCGCTTTTTGTTGATGAGAGAACAGGCGAGTTGAACAATGACACGGAAGCTTTTTGGCATGAAAAAGAGTTTGCTGATATGTTTGAAGTTCAATCTCCGATACGTGAAACAACTAACCAAGAAAAAATGGACTGGTTAAGAAAACAGTACCAAGAAGAGCTGAAAAAACTAGAATCGTCTAAAAAGCCCCTAGAAGACGATTTAAGCCATTTAGAAGAGTTGCTTGATAAAAAGACCAAGGAATATATTAAAATCGATTCTGAGGCCTCTGAGAGGCTCTCAGAGCTATCTAAAGCCGAGGGATATATAAATACCCTAGAAAATCATTCGAAGAGCTTAGAAGCGAAAATAGAGTGTTTAGAGAGTGATAATCTACAATTGGAAAAACAAAAGGCGACAAAACTCGAAGCGAAAGCGTTGAACGAGAGTGAGTTGCGAGAACTAAAGCCTAAGAAGAATTTTCTAGGAAAAGAGCATTATGAGTTAAGTCCTGAACAATTTGAAGGGTTGAAGGCAGAAGTTTATCGTAGTAGAACTCTATTGCACCACAAAGATATTGAACTGGAGCAAGCAAAACGTCAAGTATCTCTGAGAGCCTCTAAAAACGATTTTACAGCTAGTTTAGAGCGAGCTAAGGAAAAAGCTAAAGGTGAGAGTATAGACCGTCTTAAAAGCGAAATAAAGCGACTAAAAAACGAAAATTCAATTTTACGTCAGCAAAATGACAAGATGCTAGGGAAATTAAGAGAGTTAATGCCTGATAAAGCCTTTAAGAATTTGTTATCAGAACTTAAGGCGATTAAGCCAATCGTGAATATAATTAAAAAGGCTATTGAAAAGAGCTTGTTCTGAGCGATTTATGCCGTGAAAGCTATTTGACAATAAGCAGTGACAGAGTACGCTAGGACGTGCCGAGCCGAAAGGCTTTAGCGTTTCGGACGGACACGGACAAAGGACGGCAGTCACTGGTTACTTGTTGTCAAATAGACCATGGAATAAAAAGCGTCAAAAGTCTTGAGTGGATGATACCCTATGGTACTCTATTCGCCTTTTGACTTTTTTGCTATAATTTAAGTGTCGCCAGTTCTTCCGTCAGGTAATGCGAACTTAGACTGGAGGTGAGCGTTGTGAAGACATTCCTCGAGCTTGTCTTTGTCCCTTTTGTGGTTGGCGTTGCTGCAGAAGTAGTCGCTGATTGGCTAATTCAGCGTATCAAAGACAAAGGCGACCAAAAATAGCTTGAGTTCTTTTAGAACAAAAAAGAAAGACAGTAGTTGCACCTACTGTCTTTCTTTTGCGTTGTGCTTTTAGTTCCTCGAACTTTTAGCGTCAAGTATATTATATCATGGGGCGAGAAATTCTGTCAAAATAATGCTATAATGCTTTTGAGGCACCTCAGCGATACGGTCGGTGGTGTGAATCTCATTTACGTAGGGCGACTGGAAACGGATAGCTCAAAGGGCGCGTTTGAGTGTCGGGTGTGGGACTGCCTTCAGCTTCGGGCTGTAAAGACCCCTGATACTTTTGAATGAGATGACCCTTTGGGGTCTTTTTTGTTTTTTTAGGGAGATGTTGTGGGGGATTTTTTCTGCGAAAAAATCTAAAATATGGGGGGGCTACTACGACCCCCCCTATAGTGCCGAGTGCCAAAATCAAAAAAAAAACGCCTTTAGCCTTAGAGCTGCAAGGGTTTGAGGCTCGTCAAATCTCGGCGACTTTTCGGCGACTTTTCGGCGACTTTTTAGAGATTTTTTGGGAAAAATACGAAAAAGATTGCATTGAGTGCACGGTTATGCTACTATAGTTTTATAAAATTTTGAGAGGTGACGCATGAAAAAAAGATTGACGATAACATTAAGTGAATCGGTACTTGAAAATCTTGAAAAAATGGCAAGAGAGATGGGGTTATCAAAATCTGCAATGATTTCTGTTGCCTTGGAAAATTACAAGAAAGGTCAAGAAAAATAAAAAAAGCCGTGCTGGCAGGCACTGGCTAAAGTCAAACATTTCTTGGGTATATTATACTTTATGGCTAAAGAAAAAGCAAGATACTTCACTTTTTTACTTTATCCTGAATCAATTCCAAGCGACTGGGAGCTGAAACTTGAAACGCTTGGAGTGCCGATGGCAATTAGTCCATTGCATGATAAGGATAAGAGTAGTATCAAAGGACAAAAATATAAGAAAGCTCATTATCATGTGCTTTATATAGCTAAAAATCCAGTTACTGCAGATAGTGTACGTAAAAAGATTAAATTATTGCTTGGTGAAAAAAGTCTTGCAATGGTGCAGGTTGTTCTCAATGTCGAAAATATGTATTTGTATTTAACGCACGAGAGCAAGGACGCTATTGCTAAGAAGAAACATGTTTATGATAAGGCTGATATAAAGCTAATCAATAATTTTGATATTGACCGTTATGTGACGTTAGATGTCGAGGAAAAGACCGAACTTTTCAATGTGGTTGTATCGCTTATTCGTGCGTACACTCTCCAAAATATTTTTGATTTGTATGATTTCATTGACGAAAATGGAGAAACTTATGGGTTGACTATAAATTTGGTTAACGAAGTTATTGCAGGGAAAACTGGTTTTATGAAATTGTTGTTTGACGGAGCTTATCAACGTAGTAAGCGTGGAACAAAGAACGAAGAGAGATAAAAAGTTGATCTTTGTGAAAACTACAGAAAGTAAAGAATGAAAAGAGTAATGCTAACATAGCATTACTCTTTTTTATTGTTCAGAATATAGTCAATAAGGCTATAGCCTGTAGCAATAGCTATGGTAATCCACCATTTGAATTGTCCATGTGTTAGGAAGCTTATGAGGAAGGAGATAACTAAAAGTGGGATTAAGTTAAGTAAATATCTTTTTAAAAATTTCATGTGTTCACCTCCTATACGGTTTTAATCTAGATGTACTTGCGATTTTAGATTATTTATCGAGTATTTATAGTTTCCGTTTTTTTGTTTTTAGCCTTTCTAACTCTCAAATAATCTTTTTCCATGTCTGAATGTAGCATGAATTAAAATAAAAACAAGTCTATTATTTAAAGCGTTTTCATGGTATAATTAAAAGATATACAGAAATCTTGAATTTTTATAGTTAAACATCTAATAGGGAAATTGGTACTCTTTTTTTTGTAGGGTGGTTTTTTGTTGCTGATAGAGCTTTTAGTTAATCTAAAAGGGTCAACTTTTTGTCGGACAATAGCGAAATGGTCCGACTAGTCATTTTGGAAAAATGACTTTGGGCGACTTATCAAGGTCGCCCAATATAACAAAAATGTCCTTGCGGTTCGAGGGCTTTTTTGTTAT
>NZ_JBRUDG010000058.1:0-3930 GCF_053203725.1 Streptococcus porcorum
CCAACATGACGAATCCCTCCTTCTTAATTACAAATTTTTAGCATCTAATTTAACTTCAATTCCTATTATACAAAATTTTAAGATAATGCACTATCAACACACTCTTAAGTTTGCTTCTAAGTCTTATTTCCATAACTTTAGGGTTAACCATACGCAAGACCAATCACTCTCGGACAATACTCATGATTTTAATGATAAAATCCATGTTAAACCCATAGATAAGAAATACACCTGCAATAACCGTTACCTGTTTGTGCCAATTTAAAAATGCACCACTTTTTTATGATTAAAACGGTTGAAAACTGTACCACTAATAACTCACAATAGAGAGATGTCACCGTCAAGTTAAATGTACAAAATAACAGCGAAATTTTTAAATCTATTTCTTATCGATACAAATTCCTCGTAGGCGCTCGGGACCCCTTAATTAGATTCTCTTTTTAAAAATGAATGCTGATCCTAATACCATTAATGAACCTAGGACAGACAATGCAATATTTTCTGTTTCTCCTGTTTTTGGTAAAACTTTCATTTTTCCGTCTGAACCTTTAACCGTTACTGTTCCGTCTTTTTGAACATCTGCGCCAATTTCTTTAGCTTCAACTTTTTTTGTTGTTCCGTCTGCTAATTGAATGATTGGTTTACTATCTTCAACTGCAACAATCACAACGCCTGTATCTGTATTAACTGGGTTTTCGATTGGGTTTGTGTCTACTGGTTTACTTGGTTCTGTTGGCTCTGTCGGCTTGCTTGGTTCCGTTGGCTCCGTTGGTTCCGTTGGCTCTGTTGGTTCCTTTGGCTCTGTTGGTTCCGTTGGTTCCGTTGGTTCCGTTGGCTCTGTTGGTTCCGTTGGCTCTGTTGGATCGACTGGATCAACTGGATCGACTGGATCAACTGGATCGACTGGATCAACTGGATCAACTGGATAAACTGGATCAAATAGTTGTTTTTCTTTATTACCTACAAAACATGGTGATATCACAAGACTGATTTCATCAATAAGTCCGTTTTCTAATAATTTGTTGGTTAATCCACCGCCACTGTCTGTCCGCATGTATTTACACCCATATTGCTCATGCAGGATCTGAAAGGCTTTTTCATAGTCCACATGATCATTTCCTGACACAATATATGGGTAATGCCTTTCCTCCAAATAATTCAAATATTCCTTCGGAGTGGCAGTTGATACCAGAATGACAATTTCCTTCAGATATCCAAGATTTCTTAAGCAATGAAGACTTCTCAAGATACCTCTGCTGTCAGGTATGACTCCTATTGGTCTGGGGTCCTCCGGGCTTGTTATGATTTTCTCAAAATCAGCCTCTGTTTCAGCAGGATATTTTTCAAATGCAGTAAAAACAGTATTGGACCCAAACAGCACCGCATCCGAATGAATTCCCCCGGCAACCTGGTAGTAAACTTCCGGATTATCAAAGCCTTTAATGCGGCCATCAAGGCTAATTTGTGTGTGCATAATTATCTTTGGTTTCATATTTTTCAATCCTCCTTTTTGATAGTAGAATATCATAATACACTGACAGCTGTATGTCAGCAGGGGATATGAAACCTTACAAAAAATACATAACAGACCAATCGCTTTCTCTAAATCAAGTTTAGGCAGTGATTCGTAATTTGTGCCAGGTGTTTACGGGTTATGCATTTTAATTCATCAGGTTGGACTATTTCAATGCCTGATCCATATTCAATCAGCTGCTTGCTCAATATCTCAAAGGAATCTGTCTGGAATTCGATTTCCATTTTACTTCCCAAATCGGTTTCTTCAAGGAAGCCGAGAGAATACCTGTTCTTGATAGAATTGTATGTCTCCCCTTTTTCAGCTCTAAGAATTACATTATATAGTTTTTTATATGAAAGCATTTGTTTTAATATTTGTTCCAAAGAGCCATCATGGCTTTGACAGAGCTCTTCTTCTATGCAAATGCTTTTAATCCGATCCACACGAAAATTCCTATATTCATTTCTTAGCCTGCAAAACCGATTAAGTACCAGTTCTGTTCATAAAACCCCAGTGATATAGGCTCTATCATTCTGCTTTCCGGTTCTTGCCCTCCTGATGCAGGATATTGAATTGATATTACCCTTTTATTGCAGATTGCAGTCTGAATTGCTGCAATAACGTTATCCGCCAATGTATTTTTCTGTCCAGATGTGCTGTACACGTTAATACTGTTCTCCAACTCCTGTGCATAGTTTTTTTCACCATGCTTCAAAATAGATTTGATTTTATACATAGCTGAATCAAAATCCTTTATAAATGATTCATCTCCATGGCAATTTAAAAATTTCCCTGCTGTAATCAATGCACCCACTTCCGCCGCTGTAAACATTACCGGCGGAAGTAGGAAGCCCTCTACAAGAAAATATCCTTTTCCGGCCTCAGATCCAATTGGTATTCCGGCTTCTTCAAGTGTCCGGATATCTCTGTAAACTGTCCTTAAGCTTATATTAAATCGCTGTGCAATTTCTTTGGCAGGAATTATTTTTTTTGATTGCAGCTGAATAAGAATAGAGGTTACTCTGTTAATCCTGTTCAAATTTTATTCCTCCTCTGTGACTTCCATAAAAAGTATATCCTATGCGTTCTTAAGCTAGCTGCTGTTAGTGCTTCTCATTGCACCCTGGTTATAAAAGCCATACTCACAAACCTCTTCACCAAAACTCTTTACATCTCTAATATAGAACTCTATCTAGCGAACTTTTAGAAAAGATATAAAACATCAGAGTATGGACAGTTGCGGATGTACTTCAGAAAAGATTAGATGTCTAAAAAGCTTGTAGTTAAAGCTTTTTAGACATCTAAATCTAGGTACTAAAACAATTCATCCAGTAAAATATAATATTTTATTTTCTCCCAATCAGGCTTGATCCCCAGTAAGTCAAAAAATAGCTCGACATACTGTTCTTCCCCGATATCCTCCCTGATCGACCGGACGCAGAAGGCAATGTCATACCACTTGTCCGCCCTGCCGCTTCTCCCAAGATCAATAAAGCCACTTACTTTGCCATCTTTCACAAAGATGTTGCTGTCTCCCAGGTCGCCGTGGGAAAAGACAAGTTCCTCTTCGGGCTTTTCCGTCTTTAAAAAATCATACAGCTCGCGCGGATCTTTAAATGGAGTGTCTTCTTCCCAGTTTTCGCAATCCACATCGGCCAGATCGTTATTCAGTAAGTAATCCAATTCGGCTAAGCGGCTGTCTAAGCTATTCGTATAGGGACAATCCGATATGTCGATGGAGTGAAAGAGCCTGATGCACTCCGCATACAGCTCGATAATCTTTTCAGGGCTTTGTTCATCTTCATACTCTTCCGAGCAAAGGACGCCATCGGCCTCACTCATGAGCAGATTGCTCCAGCCATCATGCCGTTCAAAGTGCAGGACCTTTGGAACAGGCAGCTTTCCTTCCAGCCATAGCATCATGTCCTTTTCCCGTTCCACATCATAGGTGGTCCCTTTATACCGGCTGTCCGTCATTTTTAAATATAGGTTTTCATTTTCTCCCACCAGCTTATATACCTTAGCAGGAGACATTCCTTCCGTATCTTTTACGCAGCGGTATTTTTCGATCAGTTTTTTCAATTCCGGTGATATTCTCATTTTAGCCATTTATTATTTCCTTCCTCTTTTCTACAGTATTTAAAGATACCCCAAGAAGCTAATTATAACACAATTCACTGTTCCTTGCATTCTAAAACCTTAAATACCAGAAAACAGCTTTTTCAAAGTTGTTTTCAAAGTTGGCGTATAACATAGTATCGACGGAGCCGATTTTGAAACCACAATGTGGCTCGAGTTGATGGCATTGATGTCTTAAGCTGATTTTTAACCCTTTCGTTCGCGGGAACGTATCAACGGTATTTTGATTATTTTTTAAGAAACTGATATATGGGGGAACATATCGAAGCAATCAA
>NZ_JBRUDG010000059.1:0-3804 GCF_053203725.1 Streptococcus porcorum
CGCTAAGCACTCCTCTTAACCTTCCAGCACCGGGCAGGCGTCACCCCCTATACATCATCTTACGATTTAGCAGAGAGCTGTGTTTTTGATAAACAGTTGCTTGGGCCTATTCACTGCGGCTGACCTTAAGTCAGCACCCCTTCTCCCGAAGTTACGGGGTCATTTTGCCGAGTTCCTTAACGAGAGTTCTCTCGCTCACCTGAGGCTACTCGCCTCGACTACCTGTGTCGGTTTGCGGTACGGGTAGAGTATGATACAACGCTAGAAGCTTTTCTCGGCAGTGTGACGTCACTAACTTCGCTACTAAACTTCGCTCCCCATCACAGCTCAATGTTATAGGTATAAGCATTTGACTCATACCACACCTCACTGCTTAGACGTGCACTTCCAATCGCACGCTTTAGTTAGCCTACTGCGTCCCTCCATCACTTCATACTCTAGTACAGGAATATCAACCTGTTGGCCATCGGATACACCGTTCGGTCTCTCCTTAGGTCCCGACTAACCCAGGGCGGACGAGCCTTCCCCTGGAAACCTTAGTCTTACGGTGGATGGGATTCTCACCCATCTTTCGCTACTCATACCGGCATTCTCACTTCTATGCGTTCCAGCGCTCCTCACGGTACACCTTCATCACCCATAGAACGCTCTCCTACCATACCTATAAAGGTATCCACAGCTTCGGTAATATGTTTTAGCCCCGGTACATTTTCGGCGCAGGGTCACTCGACTAGTGAGCTATTACGCACTCTTTGAATGAATAGCTGCTTCTAAGCTAACATCCTAGTTGTCTGTGCAACCCCACATCCTTTTCCACTTAACATATATTTTGGGACCTTAGCTGGTGGTCTGGGCTGTTTCCCTTTCGACTACGGATCTTAGCACTCGCAGTCTGACTGCCGACCATAAATCAATGGCATTCGGAGTTTATCTGAGATTGGTAATCCGGGATGGACCCCTCACCCAAACAGTGCTCTACCTCCATGATTCTTAATGTCGACGCTAGCCCTAAAGCTATTTCGGAGAGAACCAGCTATCTCCAAGTTCGTTTGGAATTTCTCCGCTACCCACAAGTCATCCAAGCACTTTTCAACGTGCCCTGGTTCGGTCCTCCAGTGCGTCTTACCGCACCTTCAACCTGCTCATGGGTAGGTCACATGGTTTCGGGTCTACGTCCACGTACTCATTCGCCCTATTCAGACTCGGTTTCCCTACGGCTCCGTCTCTTCAACTTAACCTCGCACGTAAACGTAACTCGCCGGTTCATTCTACAAAAGGCACGCTCTCACCCATTAACGGGCTCGAACTTGTTGTAGGCACACGGTTTCAGGTTCTATTTCACTCCCCTCCCGGGGTGCTTTTCACCTTTCCCTCACGGTACTGGTTCACTATCGGTCACTAGGGAGTATTTAGGGTTGGGAGATGGTCCTCCCAGATTCCGACGAGATTCCACGTGTCTCGCCGTACTCAGGATACTGCTAGGTATAAAGACTATTTCAAATACGAGGCTATTACTCTCTTTGGCCTACCTTCCCAGGTAGTTCTTCTATAATCTTTAAGTCCATATTGCAGTCCTACAACCCCAGAGAGTAAACTCTCTGGTTTGCCCTCCTGCCGTTTCGCTCGCCGCTACTCAGGCAATCGCTTTTGCTTTCTCTTCCTGCAGCTACTTAGATGTTTCAGTTCACTGCGTCTTCCCTCCTCTACCCTTAACAGGTAGGGATACTAGCCATTAGCTAGTGGGTTCCCCCATTCGGACACCTCTGGATCAAAGCTTACTTACAGCTCCCCAAAGCATTTCGTCGTTAGTCACGTCCTTCATCGGCTCCTAGTGCCAAGGCATCCACCGTGCGCCCTTATTAACTTAACCTTATTAACCTAGTTTTTTAAAACTAGAAAACTCATTAAATATTCACAGCGTTTTCGGTTTATTTTCTTGTTACTATTTCATATATTTCTATATGGAATTTGATAGATATTCAATTTTCAATGATCAAACTTGAATCCGTAGATTCAATGGAGCCTAGCGGGATCGAACCGCTGACCTCCTGCGTGCAAAGCAGGCGCTCTCCCAGCTGAGCTAAGGCCCCACAAGACCTCTCAAAACTAAACAAGACGACAAACGGCATTCCGTTATTTTCCTTAGAAAGGAGGTGATCCAGCCGCACCTTCCGATACGGCTACCTTGTTACGACTTCACCCCAATCATCTATCCCACCTTAGGCGGCTGGCTCCTAAAAGGTTACCTCACCGACTTCGGGTGTTACAAACTCTCGTGGTGTGACGGGCGGTGTGTACAAGGCCCGGGAACGTATTCACCGCGGCGTGCTGATCCGCGATTACTAGCGATTCCGACTTCATGTAGGCGAGTTGCAGCCTACAATCCGAACTGAGACTGGCTTTAAGAGATTAGCTTGTCGTCACCGACTTGCGACTCGTTGTACCAGCCATTGTAGCACGTGTGTAGCCCAGGTCATAAGGGGCATGATGATTTGACGTCATCCCCACCTTCCTCCGGTTTATTACCGGCAGTCTCGCTAGAGTGCCCAACTGAATGATGGCAACTAACAATAGGGGTTGCGCTCGTTGCGGGACTTAACCCAACATCTCACGACACGAGCTGACGACAACCATGCACCACCTGTCACCGATGTACCGAAGTAAAACTCTATCTCTAGAGCGGGCATCGGGATGTCAAGACCTGGTAAGGTTCTTCGCGTTGCTTCGAATTAAACCACATGCTCCACCGCTTGTGCGGGCCCCCGTCAATTCCTTTGAGTTTCAACCTTGCGGTCGTACTCCCCAGGCGGAGTGCTTAATGCGTTAGCTGCGGCACTAAGCCCCGGAAAGGGCCTAACACCTAGCACTCATCGTTTACGGCGTGGACTACCAGGGTATCTAATCCTGTTCGCTACCCACGCTTTCGAGCCTCAGCGTCAGTTACAGACCAGAGAGCCGCTTTCGCCACCGGTGTTCCTCCATATATCTACGCATTTCACCGCTACACATGGAATTCCACTCTCCCCTTCTGCACTCAAGTTTGACAGTTTCCAAAGCGTACTATGGTTGAGCCACAGCCTTTAACTTCAGACTTATCAAACCGCCTGCGCTCGCTTTACGCCCAATAAATCCGGACAACGCTCGGGACCTACGTATTACCGCGGCTGCTGGCACGTAGTTAGCCGTCCCTTTCTGGTAAGATACCGTCACTGTGTGAACTTTCCACTCTCACACACGTTCTTCTCTTACAACAGAGCTTTACGATCCGAAAACCTTCTTCACTCACGCGGCGTTGCTCGGTCAGGGTTGCCCCCATTGCCGAAGATTCCCTACTGCTGCCTCCCGTAGGAGTCTGGGCCGTGTCTCAGTCCCAGTGTGGCCGATCACCCTCTCAGGTCGGCTATGTATCGTCGCCTTGGTGAGCCGTTACCTCACCAACTAGCTAATACAACGCAGGTCCATCTCATAGTGAAGCAATTGCCCCTTTCAAGCCTCTAACATGAGTTAAAGACTGTTATGCGGTATTAGCTATCGTTTCCAATAGTTATCCCCCGCTATGAGGTAGGTTACCTACGCGTTACTCACCCGTTCGCAACTCATCCATCCGGTGCAAGCACCAGATTTCAGCGTTCTACTTGCATGTATTAGGCACGCCGCCAGCGTTCGTCCTGAGCCAGGATCAAACTCTCATTAAAAAAGTTTGAGCTCACGCTCTTCTTGTCATCGCTGACTTATTGTTTCTTGACAGGTTACTTTCGTAACCCTGCACGTTTGGTTCGTCTTGTTCAGTTTTCAAAGGTCTTT